>NZ_JBNRJF010000003.1:0-270364 GCF_050589305.1 Gilliamella sp. G0441
AGTTAGCGGTCAACCAATTATCTATAATCTCCCTCCTAAATATGAAAACGATTCCAAACCGTTAACAATAGTTGACCAAAATTTTATCGAAAATCCACCTTGTGTCATTACGCCATTGGAAGCTAAAAAGCGTGGGTTTAATGTTAGAGAATTGGAAACTTATGATTCCTCATGGAGAGCAGTTATTTTTGCGCCATTAACGATAACTAATCCTTACATTTTCGATGCTATTATCCAATATTGTAAGGTGCAAAATGACATAGGTATTCGCTCTGTTATCCTTTGGGGCGCTGAACAAGCGTGCATCCCATTTGATAAAGTAGAGAATAAAAGAAATTCCTATCACTCGACTATCATTTGGGGCGCTGAGCAGGCATACTGTTTTGGTAAAAGGGTCGTGATTGATTTTAGTGGCACACCTTATCAAGTGGGTATGGGAATTTATGGAACAAATCAAGCTCAGCTAATTTATGGAGTAATGGATTTTGCAAAGATTGCTGTTGCAATGAATAGACAAGCCCCCGATACGGAAAAATTATTCGCACTGCGAAAACAATATTATTATTTCGATAGTCCAAAAGGGAGTCCTGTTATTGATGAATCTAAGCCTGGTATGATGTATTTGGATGAAGCTTTAAGAGCCGGGGTTTTTGAGGATGATAATTATCGGGCAATCAAGCAACTTGAAAAAATTACGCCGGATATGGGCGAAGTGTATGATGCCTCACTACTGATTATGGCATATATACAGCAGAAAAAACTAGATTATGCCATGGAGATATTGCAAAGAATCGATACTACTGAACTAAAACAGGTGTACCAAACAGCACAAAAACGCCTGCCACAATATCAAGAATACTGGCAGGAAAAGTTAGCCAAATTATAATTATTAAAAAGGCTTACTAATTGGGGCTTAAGCCCCAATTAACAGGATAAATTCAAATTATTCTAATAAATATAAAAAAGATAAGTATTAGGAAAACATAACACAATGAAAAAGTATTTAGAATATAGCGATCTACAGTCAAACAAATTTTGGTATATCACCCAACAAGCCGAATCGCTAACAATCGTATTTGGTAAGGTAGGGACAAAAGGACAAACACAAGTTAAAACGTTTTCTTCGCCTGCCGATGCGGAAAAAGAAGCCAACAAACTGATCAAATCAAAAATCAAAAAGGGCTATGAGGAAAAAGCAATCCCACCAGCGCTTGAACAATCAACCTGCACAGAAAAAACAATCATCAAAATGCCTGATGCTCCAAAACCAAAACAACACCCCAAACCCATTCCACCCAAAGATGTTATTGATGATGGTAAAGAAAAACCGTGGTTTAATCTTCAAGGATGGTCATATGGAGGTCGATCTAATCCATTTGGTTTTGAAGAGTTACGTAAGATGTCGTCTGAAAAAGTTACTCCTATTCAGCCACAACCAAAAGAAATTCATGCCTCGATTAAAAAAGAGACAGCCATCAAAACACCACAAGAACAAAAATTTGATAATTTAAAATTATTGTTACGAGGTTATATAAAGCAAGGTGAGCAGTTTGATATCGAAGCGACGTTTGAACAATTAAAAGCATTAAGCCCAAGCAATAATGAATTTCAAATTTTTATTAAAGAGATGCTTCTGCTCATTTTTTCAAAATTTATCAAGAATATTTCGCCTATTCACTTTGATTGCATTACGTATTTCTTGAGAATCAAAGATCCAAAAATTACTTTCAGCGGGCTCTTTGCCGAAGGAGTAATGAAATATATTTATAGCCACTACAAGACTCGCTCTGAATCAATCCATAGTCTGGCGGAACAATATCTTACCGATTATTCGGTACAAATGGTAAATAAAATAGTTAACGCATTACAATGCATTGTGAATACTATCCGAGCAGGTGGCGCAGATAATATCCCAGCTTACAAATTACCGAATCAAATTAATGGTTTTTATATTACTTTTGATTATAAAAATCGGGGAATGGATAAATTTCTAGAAATAAATTCTTTAACATATAAATGCAATCAAAAAACATATTATTCAGAAAATATAAATGAGCTTGAATATGATCCGGAAAGTTATTGTGATCAAATAAATAATCAATATTTTTTTCCACTACTTGCCGAAAAACTCCAAAAAATGCTAAACGATGGTTTTTTTGATGGTATTACTGATAATTATTTTAACATTGTAGTTTGTCAAATAAACAATATTATTATTGAAACACCACTTGAACCAAACTATGGACAAACAAGGTTATATGAGCTTGAAAGAGACCTAAAATATCTGGAGCAATCAGATGAATATGATGCAGATTTGTTAACTAATACTGTTGATAAATATTTTGCTTTTGATGGTATTGTAAGAACACATGATACAGATAGAATTTTAGTGTTACTAAAAAAATATCTTTATTCGGGTGAAAAAGAGGCTGAATCGAAAGGACGTTCTCTGTTAAGGAAATACGAAGATTTTGATTATAACAAATGGTGTTTAGTTGATTTACAGTTTGAATGGGAAAATTTTGGATTTAAATATGCTGATATACATATTCAAGACTTAGTTGATAAAGGATATGAGCCAGCAATTATTCAAAAACAAGCGTGGGAACAGCAGCTCATTAATGATTGCAAGCCAGAAAAAAAAGACTATTTAAGTAATCAATCAGAAACGGAGCGTTTTTATCATACTTTTTCTGAAAATGATATATTTTGTGAAACTGACACTATTATCGCCAGAGCCATGCCAACGGACGGTGAAATTTATTTACGCTTTAAACAAGAAAGCAAGCAGGCATATTCAGATGCACTTGATTATTTAAATGGCTTAATGAAAAAAGGTTATTCAAAAATATTTAAAGGGTATTGGCTTAGGATTTATTTTATTGCTAAACCAGAATACTATCCTGAATTAGCCAAGATTATTGAAGAATTTGAAACATTAGCCAGTGATTCACATGCCTTTTTCCGCAAAGCAGCGATGTACGAAAGTTTACATGATAAAATACGAGAATTTATTGAATTAACAATGGAGGTATCTCATTGTTGTTTAGATCTCCAAGATGAAGATAATTCTGTCGCTGGGACATTTGCTGCTATTGCCTTGGCAATGACGGATGTGAAACATATGGATATGGCAATTAAATTTGCGCTTGAGACCGATGATGAACACGATTTTTTTGCAAGTTATTTTGGTGGTGTTCTTGAAAAATATTGGGGTATTACGCCTGAAACAGCAGTTGCGATTGCATTATTGCAGTTAAGTCAACAAGATCCCCCTGATTTATCCAGTCAATTTTATAAAATACCGCAAAATCTTGCTGAGCTAGCTGATTATTTTAATAGCTGTGATATCCCCTTTAAAAGTCGCAAAATTATTACCTTGGTAGAATGTCTTTGGGGGGATGGCAAATATAGCTTGAAGAAGTTAAAAAATTTGTTCAATCGTGCAACTGATCCTTTAGCAAAAGAGATTTATGCTGATTTTCATAATTTAGTTTTAGACGCTCTTGAGGAAGAAAGAGAAGGTAGTGGTCAACCAATTATCTATAATCTCCCACCTAAATATGAAAGCGAATCTGAACCGTTAACAATAGTTGACCAAGATTTTATTGAAAATCCACCATGTGTTATTACACCATTGCAAGCTAAAAAACGCGGGTTTGATGTTAGAGAATTGGAAACTTGTGATTCCTCATGGATAGCCGTTATTTTTGCCCCATTAACGATAACTAATCCCTATATTTTCGACGCTATTATCCAATATTATAAGGTGCGAAATGACATAGGTGCCCGCTCTGTTATCATTTGGGGCGCTGAAAAAGCTTACTGTTTTGGTAAAAGGGTCGTGATTGATTTTAGTGGCACACCTTATCAAGTGGGTATGGGAATTTATGGTAAAAACCAAGCTCAGCTAATTTATGGTGTAATGGATTTTGCTAAGATTGCTGTTGCAATGAATAGACAAGCCCCCGATACGGAAAAATTATTCGCACTGCGAAAACAACACTATTACTTCGACAGTCCCAAAGGAAGCCCAAACATTGATAAATCCAAGCCCGGTATAATGCATTTGGATGCGGCTTTAGCCGCCGGGATTTATAAGGATGATAATTATCGGGCAATCAAGCAGCTTGAAAAAATCACCCCGGATATGGGCGAAGTGTATGATGCCTCACTACTGTTTAGGACATACATGATGCAGAAAAAACTAGATTATGCCATGGGGAAACTGCACAAAAAACTCGATAATAGTGAACTAAAACAGGTGTACCAAACAGCACAAAAACGCCTGCCACAATATCAAGAATACTGGCAGGAAAAGTTAGCGAAATTATAAAAAATAGGATTATAGAAAGGGGCTTATGCCCCAAAAAACAATAGGATAAATTTAATTTATTCTGATAAATATAAAAAAGATAAGTATTAGGAAAACATAACACAATGAAAAAGTATCTAGAATATAGCGATTTACAATCAAACAAATTTTGGTATATCACCCAACAAGACGAATCGCTAACAATCGTATTTGGTAAGATAGGGACAAAAGGACAAACACAAGTTAAAACGTTTTCTTCGCCTTACGATGCGGAAAAAGAAGCCAACAAACTGATCAAATCGAAAATCAAAAAGGGCTATGAGGAAAAAGCGATCCCACCAACGCTTGAACAATCAACCTGCACAGAAAAAACAATCATCAAAATGCTCGATGCCCCAAAACCGAAATATCACCCAAAACCGATTCCTCCCAAAGATGTGATTGATGACGGTAAAGAAAAACCATGGTTTTACCTCGACGAATGGGTTGGTGAAGGTCAACCTAACCCATTTGATTTTGACGAGTTACGTAAAATTCCGCCTAAAAAAGTTGCTCCAGTTAAACAACCACCAAAACAAAGTGATGCACCGATCAAAAAAGAGACAGTCACTAAAACACCACAAGAACAAGAATTTGATAACTTAAAAGTTTTGTTACGAAAATATATTAAAGACGGTGAGCAGTTCGATATCGAAGCGACGTTTGAACAATTAAAAGTGTTGAGTCCAAGTACTAAGGTATTTCAAACGTTAGTTAAAGATACTTTAGAAGTTATTTTTTCAAAATTCATCAATAAAATATCCTCAATGCATTTTGATTGTATAACCTATCTTTTAACAATCAAAGATACCAACATTGTAGTGAAAGATTTTTATGCTCAAGGGGTATTAAAATATATTTATGACAATTATCAAACCCGTCCCGATTCAATTCATCGCCTGGCTGAAGAATATCTTAACGATTATCCAGTACAAATGGCAGATAAAATAGCCAGTACGTTACAACACATTGTTGACTCTATTCGAGCTGGTGGTGAAGATAATATTCCAGCTTTCAAATTACCGAATCATACCTATGGTTTTTATATCACCTTCGATGAAAAATATCTGAAAATATACGCTTTAAATCGAGATAGAAACCCAAAAAGTTATCAATCATTTGCTATTAGTGATATTGAGTATAATGAGCCTCAGTATAGTGATCAGATAAATAATCAATATTTTGTGCCACTACTTACCGAAAAACTCCAGAAAATGCTGGATAATGGTTTTTTTGAAGGTATTACAGATCATTATTTTAGAATTGCTTTTTGCGATGAGGACAATATTTTCATTGAAACACCAATAGAACAAACCTACCGACAAACCAAGATACTTGAGCTTGAAAGAGACCTAAAATATCTGGAGCAATCAGATGAATATGATGTAGATTTGCTAACTGACACGATTGACGAATATTTTGCCTATAATGGCGTTATTGATCATTATGATACCGATAGAATTTTAGCATTATTAAAAAAATATCTTTATTCAGGTGAAAAAGAGGCTGAATCTAAAGGACGTTCTCTGTTATGGAAACACACCCATGTTGATTTTAAAAAATGGTGGTTAGTTTATTTACAGTTTGAATGGGAAAATTTTGGATTTAAATATGCTGATATACATATTCAAGACTTAGTTGATAAAGGATATGAACCAGCAATTCTACAAAAACAAGCGTGGGATAAGCTGGGCATTATTGATAGTAAGTCAGGAAAAAAAGACAATTCAGACAATCAATCAGAAACCGAACGTTTTTATGATACTTTTACTGAAAATGATGTTTTTTGTGAAACTGACACCATTATCGCCAGAGCCATGCCAACGGGTGGTGAAATTTACTTACGCTTCAAACAAGAAAGTGAACAGGCCTATTCGGAGGCGCTTGATTATTTAAATGGCTTAATGGCAAAAGGTTATTCAAATATATTTGAGGGGCATTGGCTTCATATTTATTTTGTTGCCAAGCCTGAATACTATTCTGAATTCGCTAAATACGTTGAAGAATATGAAGACTTTGAAGAATTAGAGCTAGGGGCAGGAGGAATCGCTTGTTGTTCACATGTCTTTTTCCGCAAAGCAGCCATGTACGAAAGTTTACATGATAAAATTCGAGAGTTTGTTGACTTAACCATGTATGAATTTGATTATAGTTTTGATTTACAAGATGAATATAATTCAGTCGCCGGGGCATTTGCTGCTATTGCCCTGGCAATGACGGATGTGAAACATATGGATTTGGCTATTAAATTTGCACTTGAAACTGATGGTGACCATGAATATTTGGCAGGTAATTTTGGTATTGTTCTTGAAAAATATTGGGGTATTACGCCCGAAACTGCGGTTGCGATTGCTTTATTGCAATTAACTCATGGTCAACATATGTCTGAATTATCCAGTCAATTTTATAAAATTCCGCAAAATTTAGCTAGTTTTACGGATTATTACAGTATGAACGAGCCAAAAAATCCATATTGTAAATTGAGTTATTTAGTAAAATATCTTTTTGGTGAACCTCGTTATAGTCTTAAAAAGTTAAAAAAATTATTTAATAATGCGACAGATCCGCAAGAAAAGTTGATATATGCAGATTTTCATGATTTAGCTTTAGAAGCTCTTAAGGAAGAAGGAGAAGGTAGCGGTCAACCAATTATTTATAATATCTCACCTAAGCCAGAAAGCGATGCCGAACCGCTAATCATTAATGAGCAAGATTTTATCGAAAATCCACCTTGTGTCATTACGCCATTGGAAGCTAAAAAACGCGGGTTTGATCTCGATGAATTAGATTCTGATGGTTCATCGTGTGAAGCATTTGTTTTTGCCCCATTAACGATAACTAATCCTTATCTATTTGACCATCTGATTGAATTTATTAAATCTAGGAAAAAAATAACCGCTAACTCATCTATCATCTGGGGCGCTGAACAAGCGTACCGTTTTGGTAAAAAGGTTGTGATTGATTTCAGTGGTACCCCCTATCAAGTGGGTATGGGCATTTATGGTAAAAACCAAGCTCAGCTAATTTATGGAGTAATGGATTTTGCTAAGATTGTAGAAGCAATGAACAAAAAAGAGCCCGATAAAGAGAATTTATACGCACTGCGAAAACAATACTATTACTTCGATAGTCCCAAAGGAAGCCCAAACATTGATTACTCTAAGCCCGGTATAATGTATTTGGATGAGGCTTTAGGCGCTGGGGTTTTGAAGGATGATAATTATCGGGCAATCAAACAGCTTGAAAAAATCACCCCAGATATGGGCGAAGTCTATGATGCCTCACTACTGTTTAGGGCATATATGCAGCAAAAAAAACTAGATTATGCCATGGAGAAACTGCAAAGAAAACTCGATACTACTGAACTAAAACAGGTGTACCAAACAGCGCAAAAACGCCTGCCACAATATCAAGAATACTGGCAGGAAAAGTTAGCGAAATTATAAAAAATAGGATTATAGAAAGGGGCTTATGCCCCAAAAAACAATAGGATAAATTCAATTTATTCTGATAAATATAAAAAAGATAAGTATTAGGTAAACATAACACAATGAAAAAGTATCTAGAATATAGCGATTTACAATCAAACAAATTTTGGTATATCGAGCAAAAAGATAACCTTTACACGGTGCTTTATGGTGCGGTTGGAACCGAAGGGCAAAAGAATACTAAGACCTTTGCCTCGCAGGAAGAAGCAGAAAATGAAGCTGTCAAAATAATAACATCAAAAATAAAAAAGGGTTATCAAGAAAAAACCATACCAGCAACCCTATTGCCCGCGATAGCCCGATTGAGTCAAATTATCAAAATGCCCGATGCCCCAAAACCGAAATACCATCCAAAACCGATTCCACCTAAAGATGTGATTGATGACGGTAAAGAAAAACCATGGTTTTACCTCGACGAATGGGTTGGTGAAGGTCAACCTAACCCATTTGATTTTGACGAGTTACGTAAAGTTCCGCCTAAAAAAGTTGCTCCAGTTAAACAACCACCAAAACAAAGTAATGCCCCGATTAAAAAAGAGACAGTCACCAAAACACCACAAGAACAAGAATTTGATAACTTAAAAGTTTTGTTACGAAAATATATAAAGCAAGGTGAGCAGTTCGATATTGAAGCTAAGTTCGAACAATTAAAAGCGTTAAGTCCAAACAATAAGGAATTTCAAATTTTCATCAAAGATATGCTTCAAATGATATTTTCAAAATTTATGAAGAAAATATCACCTATTCACTTTGATTGCATTCCTTATCTTTTGAGAATCAGAGATCCAGAAATTCTCTTCCAAGAAATCTTTGCGCAAGGTGTGATGAAATATATTTATGACCGTTATCAGACTCATGCCGAATCAATCCATCAGCTGGCTGAACAATATCTTACCGATTATCCGGTACAAATGGTGGATAAAATAGTTAACGCATTACAGAGTATTTTTGAAACTACCCAGACAGGAGGTGAAAAAAATATTTCAGCTAACAAATTCCCTAAAAATGTTTGTGGTTTTTATATTACCTTTGATTATAAACTGCTAGAAATTTATGCTTTATTATATGAACGAAATTCCAAACGCTATTATTCAGAAAGTCTAAATGAGCTAGAATATGATGGGACTAGTTATGGCGTTGAGATAAATAATCAATACTTTGTTCCATTACTTACCGAAAAACTTCAAAAAATGCTGGATGATGGTTTTTTTGGTGGTATGACTGATAAATATTTCAGAATTGCCCTTTTCCAAACAGATAATATTCTTATTGAAATACCAATAGAACAAACCTACCGACAAACAAGGATATTTAAGCTTGAAAGCGACCTAAAATATCTCGAGCAATCAGAAGAATATTATGCAGATTTGCTAACTGACACGGTTGAGGAATATTTTGCCTTTAATGGCGTTATTGAGCAATACGATACCGATAGAATATTAGCATTACTAAAAAAATATATTTATTCATGTGAAAAAGAGGCTGAATCGGAAGGACGTTCTCTGTTAAGGAAATACAAAGATTTTGATTATAACAAATGGAGTTTAGTTTCTTTACAGTTTGAATGGGAAAATTTTAGTTATAAATATGCTTATAACGGTGTTGAATGCTTAGTTGATAAAGGATATGAACCAGCAATTATACAAAAACAAGCATGGGATAAACTGGGCATTATTGATAACAAGCCTGATATTAAACCAGAAAAAAAAGACGATCCAGACGATCAATCAGAAACCGAACGTTTTTATGATACTTTTACTGAAACTGATGTTTTTTGTGAAACTGACACTATTATCGCCAGAGCCATGCCAACTGACGGAGAAATTTATTTACGCTTTAAACAAGAAAGCGAACAGGCATATTCCGATGCGCTTGATTATTTAAATAACTTAATGGCAAAAGGTTATTCAAATATATTTGAGGGGCATTGGCTTCATATTTATTTTGTTGCCAAGCCTGAATACTATTCTGAATTCGCTAAATACGTTAAAAAATATGTACACTTTGAAGAATTAGAGCTAGGGGCAGGAGGAATAGCTTGTTGTTCACATGTCTTTTTCCGCAAAGCAGCCATGTACGAAAGTTTACATGATAAAATAAGAGAGTTTGTTGACTTAACCATGTATGAACTTGATTATAGTTTTGATTTACAAGATGAATATAATTCAGTCGCCGGAGCATTTGCTGCTATTGCCCTGGCAATGACGGATGTGAAATATATGGATTTGGCAATAAAATTTGCACTTGAAACCGATGGTGACCATGAATATTTGGCAGGTAATTTTGGTATTGTTCTTGAAAAATATTGGGGTATTACGCCCGAAACTGCGGTTGCGATTGCTTTATTGCAATTAACTCAAGGTCAACATATGTCTGAATTATCCAGTCAATTTTATAAAATTCCGCAAAATTTAGCTAGTTTGACCGATTATTACAGTATGAACGAGCCAAAAAATCCATATTGTAAATTGAGTTATTTAGTAAAATATCTTTTTGGTGAACCTCGTTATAGTCTTAAAAAGTTAAAAAAATTATTTAATAATGCGACGGATCCGCAAGAAAAGTTGATATATGCAGATTTTCATGATTTAGTTTTAGAAGCTCTTAAGGATGAAGATGAAGTTAGCGGTCAACCAATTATTTATAACATCTCATCTAAGCCAGAAAGCGATTCCGAACCGTTAATCATCGATGAGCAAGATTTTATCGAAAATCCACCTTGTGTCATTACGCCATTGGAAGCTAAAAAACGTGGGTTTAATATCGATGAATTAGATTCTGATGGTTCATCGTGGGAAGCATTTGTTTTTGCCCCATTAACGATAACTAATCCTTATCTATTTGACCATCTGATTGAATTTATTAAACCTAGGAAAAAAATAACCGCTAACTCATCTATCATTTGGGGCGCTGGACAAGCGTACCGTTTTGGTCAAAAGGTCGTGATTGATTTTAGTGGCACACCTTATCAAGTGGGTATGGGAATTTATGGTAAAAACCAAGCTCAGCTAATTTATGGAGTAATGGATTTTGCTAAGATTGCAGATGCAATGAACAAAAAAGAGCCCGATAAAGAAAAATTATACGCACTGCGAAAACAATACTATTACTTCGATAGTCCCAAAGGAAGCCCAAACATTGATTACTCTAAGCCCGGTATGATGTATTTGGATGAGGCTTTAGGCGCTGGGGTTTTGAAGGATGATAATTATCGGGCAATCAAACAGCTTGAAAAAATCACCCCGGATATGGGCGAAGTCTATGATGCCTCACTACTGTTTATGGCATATATGCTGCAGAAAAAACAAGATTATGCATTGGAGAGAATGGAAAGACAACTCGATACTACTGAACTAAAACAGGTGTACCAAACAGCGCAAAAACGCCTGCCACAATATCAAGAATACTGGCAGAAAAAGTTAGCGGAATTATAAAAAGGGGCTTATGCCCCAAAAACAATAGGATAAGTTTCATTTATTCTCATAAATATAATTAATAAAATAAGTATAAGGAAAACATAAAACAATGAACCAATATTTTGAATGCATTGATGAAGAGAATAATAAATTTTGGTATATTGAGCAAAAAGATAACCTTTACACGGTGCTTTACGGTGCGGTTGGAACCGAAGGGCAAAAGCACACTAAGACCTTTGCCTCGCAAGCGGAAGCAGAAAAAGAAGCCTGCAAAATAATAAAATCAAAAATTAAAAAGGGTTACCAAGAAAAAACCATACCAACAACCCTATTACCAGCGATAGCCCGATTAAGTCAAATTATCAAAATGCCCGATGCCCCAAAACCGAAATACCACCCAAAACCAATTCCACCTAAAGATATGATTGATGACGGTAAAGAAAAACCATGGTTTGACCTCGACGAATGGGTTGGTGAAGATCAACCTAACCCATTTGATTTTGACGAGTTACGTAAAGTTCCGCCTAAAAAAGTTGCTCCAGTTAAACAACCACCAAAACAAAGTAATGCGCCGTTCAAAAAAGAGACAATCACTAAAACACCACAAGAACAAGAATTTGATAACTTAAAAATATTGTTACGAAACTATATAAAGCAAGGTGAGCAATTCGATATCGAAGCGACATTTGAACAATTAAAAGCATTAAGTCCAAATGATCTTAAATTTCAAATTTTTATCAGAGAGATGCTTCAACTCATTTTTTCAAAACTTATGAAGAACATCTCACCTATGCATTTTGATTGCATTACTTATCTTTTGAAAATTAGAGATCCAGAAAATAAATTTGTAGGCATCTTTGCCCAAGGCGTGATGAAATATATTTATGACCACAACAAGACTCACGTCGAATCAATCCATCGTCTGGCTGAACAATATCTTACCGATTATCCGATACAAATGGTGGATAAAATAGTTAACGCATTACAGAGCATTTTTGATACTACTCAGGCAGAAGATGAAAAAAATATTCCAGCTAACAAATTCCCTGAAAATGTTTGTGGCTTTAATATCACCTTTGATTATAAAACGCTGGAAATCTATGCTTTATTCAATGAACGAAATTCCAAACGCTATTATTCAGAAAGTATAAATGAGCTAGAATATAATGCGAGTATTTATGGTGTTGAGATAAATAATCAATATTTAGTTCCACTACTTACCGAAAAACTTCAAAAAATGCTGGATGATGGTTTTTTTGGTGATATGACTAGTAAATATTTCAGAATTAGTCTTTGTCAACCGGATAATATTCTTATCGAAACACCAATAGAACAAACCTACCGACAAACCAAGATACTTGAGCTTGAAAGCGACCTAAAATATCTGGAGCAATCAGAAGAATATCATGCAGATTTGCTAACTAACACGGTTGAGGAATATTTTGCCTTCAATGGCATTATTGATCATTATGATACCGATAGAATTTTAGCATTATTAAAAAAATATCTTTATTCGGGTGAAAAAGAGGCTGAATCGAAGGGACGTTCTTTGTTAAGGAAATACGAAGATTTTGATTATAACAAATGGCGTTTAGTTGATTTACAGTTTGAATGGGCAAATTTTGGATTTAAATATGCTGATATACATATTCAACCCTTAGTTGATAAAGGATATGAACCAGCAATTCTACAAAAACAAGCGTGGGATAAGCTGGGCATTATTGATAGTAAGTTAGGAAAAAAAGACAATTCAGACAATCAATCAGAAACCGAACGTTTTTATGATACTTTTACTGAAACTGATGTTTTTTGTGAAACTGACACCATTATCGCCAGAGCCATGCCTACGGGCGGTGAAATTTACTTACGCTTCAAACAAGAAAGTGAACAGGCATATTCCGATGCGCTTGATTATTTAAATAACTTAATGGCAAAAGGTTATTCAAAAATATTTGAGGGGCATTGGCTTCATATTTATTTTGTTGCCAAGCCTGAATACTATTCTGAATTCGCTAAATACGTTAAAAAATATGTACACTTTGAAGAATATGAACTAGGGATGGGGATAGCTTGTTGTTCACATGTTTTTTTCCGCAAAGCAGCGATGTACGAAAGTTTACATGATAAAATTCGAGAGTTTGTTGACTTAACCATGTATGAACTTGATTATAGTTTTGATTTACAAGATGAATATAGTTCAGTCGCCGGGGCATTTGCTGCTATTGCCCTGGCAATGACGGATGTGAAACATATGGATTTGGCTATTAAATTTGCACTTGAAACCGATGGTGACCATGAATATTTGGCAGGTAATTTTGGTATTGTTCTTGAAAAATATTGGGGTATTACGCCCGAAACAGCGGTTGCGATTGCGCTATTGCAATTAACTCAAGGTCAACATATGTCTGAATTATCCAGTCAATTTTATAAAATTCCGCAAAATTTAGCTAGTTTTACGGATTATTACAGAAGGAATGAGCCAAAAAATCCATATTGTAAATTGACTTATTTAGTAAAATATCTTTTTGGTGAACCTGGTGATAGTCTTAAAAAGTTAAAAAAATTATTTAATAATGCGACGGATCCGCAAGAAAAGTTGATATATGCAGATTTTCATGATTTAGTTTTAGAAGCTCTTAAGGATGAAGATGAAGTTAGCGGTCAACCAATTATTTATAACATCTCACCTAAGCCAGAAAGCGATGCCGAATCGCTAATCATTAATGAGCAAGATTTTATCGAAAATCCACCTTGTATCATTACACCATTGCAAGCTAAAAAGCGCGGGTTTGATGTTAGGGAATTGGAAACTTATGATTCCCCATGGAGAGCAGTAATTTTTTCCCCATTAACGATAACGAATCCCTACATTTTCGACGCTATTATCCAATTTCATAAAGTGCAAAATAACATAGGTGTCCGCTCTGTTATCATTTGGGGCACTGAACAAGCGTACTGTTTTGGTAAAAAGGTCGTGATTGATTTCAGTGGCGCTCCCTATCAAGTGGGTATGGGAATTTATGGTAAAAACCAAGCTCAGCTAATTTATGGAGTAATGGATTTTGCAAAGATTGCTGTTGCAATGAACAAACAAGCGCCCGATAAAGAGAAATTATACGCACTAAGAAAACAACACTATTACTTCGATAGTCCCAAAGGAAGCCCAAACATTGACAGAACCAAGCCCGGTATAATGTATTTGGATGAAGCTTTAGTCGCCGGAATTTTTAATGATAATAATTATCGGGCAATCAAACAGCTTGAAAAAATCACCCCGGATATGGGCGAAGTCTATGATGCCTCACTGCTGTTTAGGGCATATATGCAGCATAAAAAACTAGATTATGCATTGGAGAGAATGGAAAGAAAACTCGATACTACTGAACTAAAACAGGTGTACCAAACAGCACAAAAACGCCTGCCACAATATCAAGAATACTGGCAGGAAAAGTTAGCCAAATTATAAAAAATAAAATCATAAAAAGGGGCTTATGCCCCAATAAACAGGATAAATTCAAATTATTCTGATAAATATAAAAAAGATAAGTATAAGGAGAGCATAAAACAATGAATCAATATTTTGAATGCATTGATGAAGTGAATAATAAATTTTGGTATATTGAGCAAAAAGATAACCTTTACACGGTGCTTTACGGTGCGGTTGGAACCGAAGGGCAAAAGCACACTAAGACTTTTGCCTCGCAAGCGGAAGCAGAAAAAGAAGCCTGCAAAATAATAAAATCAAAAATTAAAAAGGGTTACCAAGAAAAAACCATACCAACAACCCTATTGCCCGCGATAGCCCGATTAAGTCAAATTGTCAAAATGCCCGACGCCCCAAAACCGAAAAACCACCCCAAACCCACAACACCCAAAGATGTGATTGATGACGGTAAAGAAAAACCGTGGTTTGACCTCGACGAATGGGTTGATGAAGGTAAACCTAATCCATTTGATTTTGAAGAGTTACGTAAAGTTCCGCCTAAAAAAGTTGCTCCAGTTAAACAACCACCAAAACAAAGTAATACCCCCATTAAAAAAGAGACAGTCACCAAAACACCACAAGAACAAAAATTTGATAACTTAAAAGTTTTGTTACGAAAATATATTAAAGAAGGTGAGCAGTTCGATATCGAAGCGACGTTTGGACAATTAAAAGTGTTGAGTCCAAGTACTGAGATATTTCAAACGTTAGTTAAAGATACTCTTGAAGTTATTTTTTCAAAATTCATCAATAAAATATCCTCAATGCATTTTGATTGTATAACCTATCTTCTAGCAATCAAAGATACCAACATTGTAGTGAAAGATTTTTATGCTCAAGGGGTATTAAAATATATTTATGACAATCATCGAACCCGTCCCGATTCAATTCATCGCCTGGCTGAAGAATATCTTAACGATTATCCAGTACAAATGGCAGATAAAATAGCCAACACGTTACAACACATTGTTGACACTATTCGAGCTGGTGGTGAAGATAATATTCCAGCTTTTAAATTACCGAATCATGTTTATGGTTTTTATATTACCTTTGATGAAGGATATCTAAGAATACTCGCTTTAATTCGAGGCGAGAATCCAAAAAGTTATCGATCATTTGCTATCAATGATCTAGAGTATAATGCGCCTCAGTATAGTGATCAGATAAATAATCAATATTTTATCCTACTACTTACCGAAAGACTCCAGAAAATGCTGGATAATGGTTTTTTTGAAGGTATTACAGATCATTATTTTAGAATTGCTTTCTGCAATAAGGACAATATTTTCATTGAAACACCAATAGAACAAACCTACCAACAAACAAAGATACTTGAGCTTGAAAGAGATCTGAAAAATCTGGAGCAATCAGATGAATACGATGTAGATTTGCTAACTGACACTGTAGAAGAATATTTTGCTTATAATAGAATCATTGAGCAATACGATACCGATAGAATTTTAGCATTATTAAAAAAATATCTTTATTCAGGTGAAAAAGAGGCTGAATCTACAGGACGTTCTCTGTTATGGAAACACACTCATGTTGATTTTAAAAAATGGTGGTTAGTTTATTTACAGTTTGAATGGGAAAATTTTGAATTTAAATATGCTGATATATATATTCAAGACTTAGTTGATAAAGGATATGAACCAGCAATTCTACAAAAACAAGCGTGGGATAAGCTGGGCATTAGAGATAGTAAGTCAGGAAAAAAAGACGATTCAGACAATCAATCAGAAACCGAACGTTTTTATGATACTTTTACTGAAACTGATGTATTTTGTGAAACTGACACCATTATCGCCAGAGCCATGCCATGGGGCGGTGAAATTTACTTACGCTTTAAACAAGAAAGTGAACAGGCATATTCCGATGCGCTTGATTATTTAAATAGCTTAATGGCAAAAGGTTATTCAAAAATATTTGAGGGTTATTGGCTTCATATTTATTTTGTTGCCAAGCCTGAATACTATCCTGAATTTGCTCGCATTATCAAACAATACCCTGGGCTGGCGAGTAATTCACATGCCTTTTTCCGCAAAGCTGCCATGTATGAAAGCTTACATGATAAAATTCGAGAGTTTGTTGAATTAACTATGTATCAATATCACTACAGTTTAGATTTACAGGATGAAGAATCATCGGTGGCGGGAGCATTTGCCGCCATTTCACTTGCCATGACCGATGTGAAATATATGGATGTGGCAATCAAATATGCTAATGAAACTGACGGTGAACATGAATTTTTAGCAAGCCGTTTTAGCAATATTCTTGCAAAACACTGGGGTATAACACCAGAAACAGCGGTCGCAATTGCCTTGTTAAAATTGAGTTTTGACTGGTTATCTGGTGGTTTATCAAGTCAATATTATAAAGTACCACAGAATCTTGCTGCATTAACTGAATTTTTCCAACATGGTTCAATGTACCATAATAGTAATAAGATTATAGAGATTGCCAGCCGTTTATTTTGGTTTGGCTTTGAAGATGATACGGATATAAAAAGTATAAAAGCTTTAAGAAAAATTAAAGAGTTATTTAATTCTGCTAGCGATTTCGACGAAAAACTAATTTATGCTGATTTTCATGATCTGGTTTGGGAAGCATTGAATGAAAAAAATAAAGCGGTGGGTAATAAAATTGAATTTACACCACCTAAACCAAAAAGCGATTCCGAAACGTTAATCATCGATGAGCAAGATTTTATCGAAAATCCAACTTGTATCATTACACCATTACAAGCTAAAAAACGCGGGTTTGATGTTGGTGAATTGCAAACTTATGATTCCCCATGGAGAGCAATTATTTTTGCACCATTAACGATAACGAATCCCTACATTTTCGACGCTATTATCCAATTTTATAAAGTGCAGAATAAAATAAATCCCGAGTCTACTATTATTTGGGGTGGAGAACAGGCGTATTGCTTTGGAAAAAAAATCGTGATTGATTTCAGTGGCACCCCTTATCAGGTGGGTATGGGAATTTATGGTAAAAACCAAGCTCAACTAATTTATGGTGTAATGGATTTTGCTAAGATTGCTGTTGCAATGAACAAACAAGCGCCTGATAAAGAAAAATTACTCGCACTGCGAAAACAACACTATTACTTCGATAGTCCCAAAGGAAGCCCAAACATTGATAAATCCAAGCTTGGTATAATGTATTTGGATGAAGCTTTAGTCGCCGGAATTTTTAATGATAATAATTATCGGGCAATCAAACAGCTTGAAAAAATCACACCAGATATGGGCGAAGTGTATGATGCCTCATTATTGTTTATGGCATATATGCAGCAGAAAAAACTAGATTATGCCATGGAGAAACTACAAAGAAAACTCGATACTACTGAACTAAAACAGGTGTACCAAACAGCACAAAAACGCCTGCCACAATATCAACAATACTGGCAGGAAAAGTTAGCGAAATTATAAAAAAATAGGCTTATCAAAGGGATAGCGAGACACTTCAATATATGGTTTAGGCAAATAAGATAAATATAATTGTTGTAAATTTATTTTTTTATAACTTGAAAAGCATAAGAAGTAACTTTTTCCAAAAACTAATCACAAATTGTGATTAGTTTTTTATTAAGATATAATTCAACTGATTCGCTTAAGCGATTAATATTAAAGATAAATTGGTTAAAAGGGATAAAAAGGATGTCAAGTCAGGTTGTTTCATATGTAGATAGAGCTGTACAATTATTAAATAAAATCGGTATTATGATTAAGCCTCAAGCCGATGCACCGATTTTAAAATTATTGGATAATGTTGCTGTTATTGATAAAAATCGTATTGTTGCCATTGCACGTACTCTTCAACAGCAAAGTGCTTTCAATGAAGTAGTCAGGGAACAAATAGACGGAGTACATGTCTCTGATCGTTATACAAAAGTTGTCGGGCATTTTGATAGTATTCGCACAGATATGGAAAAAATGTTAGGCTGGCTTGAAGATGGTAAGTTAGATTTCTTTGAAAAAATCAAAATGGGTTGGATGACTTTTCAAAGGGGATCTATCCCTGATCGTTTTAATTTGATAAAAAAAACATATTTAGAAGTTTCAAAAGAAACGGGAAATCAAGTTGAGCGTGAGCATATCATTTTAAATGCCTACCAAGATTTTCGTTTTGGTCTTAAACAGGCTCAAATAGTTGCTGAAGAAGTGTTACAAATTGCTGGAGCTCGTCTTGAAGAATGCAAGCAAAAATTGACGGAAGCTATTGCTGAAGTTGACAATTTTACTTCTGATAATCATGTCGCACGTGCTCGCTTAGAACTTCTTAGAGACGAAGCATTGCGCAATGTTCAACAAGAAGATAGTCGTTATCAAATCGTTTTGGATCTCGCCAATAATTTAACTGTTTCTTATAATTCTGCCGAAGCAGTATTTGCCCGATTACAGCAAACTACCTCTGTGAAAGAGCGTGTTTATCAACAAAGTGTTAGCTTTTTTTCAACCAATGAAATTGTATTTACTGCTTTAAGTGCCTCTATTACTTCATTAACAGGATTAAGTGAGAGTACTAAAACTCTAGAGGCAATGAAAGAAGGTATGAACAAAGGTATTGAGAGCATTGCTTCAGCAGGTAATAAGCAACTTGATGAAGGTTTAAGAGCTGGTTATGGGGCGACAATTAAAGCTGATTCTTTACGTGCTTTGGTTGAAGCAATTGTTAATTATCAAGAATCAAGTCAGCAATTGATTTCCGAGCTAAGAAATGAATCTATCGAAAATGCTAAAGAAATTGATCGTATTGTTGAGGACGGAAAACAACGCTTTAATAGTATAATTTTAAAGGTTGAGAGTTAATGTTGGACGTTAAGCTTAGTGATCAATTAGGTGCAATGGCGATAATTGATGAACTTTACCAAAAGCAACAATTATTACTTGAACACCTTGATCGTGATGAATTACGTCATAATTTAGAAGAAAGTATAAAAGCTTTTTATCAAGCCAGAGGTCAAAATGTCGATGATAAAATTATCGATGAAGGCATTAATCGTTGGTTTGATAATCGGTTACGATTCATTGCTCCTAAGCGTCCTTGGCTCCAGCATTTATTAGTACGTTGTTATCTCAATAGAAAGGTGGTATCAACAGTTATTGGCGTATTTTCCCTTTCTGCCACATTGATGGTATTTGGTAGTTTAAATCATACAAAAGTAGTCAAATCTGAAATAGAAAGCGGATATAGTCAAATTTTGACGTCAAAGAACACGTTAGTTGAGTTAAAAAATCAATTTTCAGAAATTGATAAGTATCCTATTCATTATGCACAGATTCCAGCCAAAAAGTTAAAAACTTCAATTACCAATCTGCTTAATCAAGATTTCATTCCGAACGTGACTAAACCATCGGTTGCGGGTTCCTTTATTACCGAAAATGAAAAAGAAGCATATAAAAAATTTAAGCAAATCAGTCTTACCGTTAGTAATAAATTGTCTGAGGTACGTTTGCAAATACAGACGTTAAATAAGTTATTTGAAGATGATAAACGATTAGCTAAATTAATTGAAAGTGACCAATTTATCGAAGCAAGTAAACAGTATCCCGTATTACAACATGCGGTTGATACAATTATTGACAATCTCAATCAAGGGCAAGAGGTTGTCGATTTTAGTCAAATTGAAGTATTTTATAATTCCATTGAAAGAGCAAAAGCTATTGAAAATAAAATTCAAGCTGATAGAAATCAATTTTTAGAACTTAAAGTGCCCAATTCGGAGATGGGACCAGTTATAGCATTACAAGATGCTTTACAAGCAGATTTAAAAAATCTCAATTTCGATAATGTGGAAAATTATAAAAAAATGATAGCTTATTATCTTAAGCTTGCTCAAACAAATTTGACATTAACGATTGTTGATAACCCAAATTACAAATCGGGTGTTGAGCGTACACATGAAAATACGAATGGAAAATCTTGGTATATTATTGTTACTCCAACATTGCCTAATGGAGAAACCACTTCACTATGGGTAAAAAGTATTGAAACAGGTGAAACAAAATTTGTGGATATGTTTGGCCAGCAAGTAACTGAAAAAGCCTATAAAAGCGTGAGAGCAGATAAAATTGATGATGGGCATATTGATAACAATCAGTTATGCAATAAACCGAAAGGACGTTTAGCGTTTATTTGTCCTAATCGGGTTAAGTCAGGACGGATTTTGGAGTGGTAACAGATGCAAGCTAAAAAAATCGAGAATAATATTGAGGATAAACTTTCAGGTATTAATAATTCATTAAAAAAAACCAAAAATGAGTTGCAAGATTGTCGTCAAAAAATTTTGGATATGAAAAACGAACAGGTCGAAATATATCAGAAAATAGCGACGATTTATTTATTAGAATCGCCTAAAAATGATGATATTCAGATTCAACATTTCATACAACAATTACAAAAGTTATCGCATCATTTGAAAGACAAATCAGGTGAATTAGATCATGTCATTGAAGAGTATAATCAAAAAATGGCAGATGTACTTTTGCGATTAGATGAATTAACAACAAAAAAGGTTTTGCAACTTGAAAGTGATGCTGATTATGTCTCATTATTTAATCATTATAACGATACTAAAATAGCGTTAACAAAAGAAACAAAAAACTATGAGGCGTCACAACAAGAATTTTCAACTAAATTGGCACAGTATAAACAAAATCGTTACTATAATTATCTGATTAAACGTCAATTCGGCAAAAGTAGCTATAAAGGTTTTTGGGTATTTCGTAATTTAGATTCTTGGGTAGCTAGATTTATCAATTTTTCTGAAAACTACAAAAACCAGACAATACTTGAAGCGTTAATAAAAGAATCTCAATTGCGTTTTGAAAATAAAACTAGGGAATACGAACAGGCGTTAAAACAGAAAGAACAGAAAGAATATGAAGTTGAAAAAAAATTAAAATTACCCGAATTGAAAGTAGAGTTGGTACAAACTGAACAGGATTTAGCGAACGTTAAAAAACAAAAACATGATATTGAAAAAACACTGGAAGAGGTACGTTCAGGCGAAAGTTTTCAGTTTAGAACAATATCAAATCAACTAGCTAAGTTATTTCAAGAACAGTCATTCAATAAGTTAGCAAATTTTACCTCGCAGACAGTATCGCTTGAAGATGATGCATTATTAGAAAATATTCTTTTATTAAATAAAAAAATAAAGAATATAGAAATGAATATTATCACATTATTAAAGACGATCAGAGAATTAGAGAATACTTATAACCGCTTTGAACAAGCACTCTATATTTTTAAAGAAAATAATATTCCAAGTTCGATCTATGAATTTAATCTATCATCATCAAAACTTGATGATTTATTGAATAGCTTATTCAATAGTCGTGTTTTCCCTGAAAGCATTATTCAAACACTCTTAGCTTATAGAGTAGTAAAACAACAAACTCATTCATCAGGTTGGTCAGTGAGTAGTTCATCGTCTAGTCGTTCTTCGTCATGGCGTTCTTCCTCAAGAAGTAGTGGATTTAGATCAAGTTCCTCATCAGGTGGGGGTGGTTTTAAAACAACAAATAGTTTTTAGTCGTTTAGTAGAAAGGATAACATGAGTGATACAAAAGTTTGTCCTTATAGGTTAACGACAAATGCATCCCTCTGGCGATGTTGTAGGAGTGTCTATTAATAAATTATTAAGAAACTTTCAAACAACCAATTGGGTATGTTGGTGGTACATATACCTATCTTATTTTATTTATGGTTTAGCTTTTATTAAAGAACTGGCTCGATTGGATGCTATTTTTAAAGATTACCATGAGTATATTTTTTCAGAATATATTCCTAAAGAAAAACAATATAAAAAATTAATTGAGTTAGCTTATGAAAAAAAAGCAAAAGGCTACTATTAAACTACTCAAGAGTTTGTTGAATAATATAACATTAATAGACGAAAAGGTTGATTATTTAAGCTATCAGAGTCTGGATGTTTGTAAAAATATTACTGCATTCGAGGTCTATAAAATGATGACTTCCTATCAACCTAAATGGTTAGTAGGGCTGTTTAAAATTAGAGATTTTTTAGGAAAAAGTATCGGAATCAAACCTATTAATGGATTTGATAATCTGGCAGAAAAAGAACCCGATATAGGTAGTACAGTTCATTTTTTCACAATTATTGAGAAAACGAGAGATACGTTTACCTTAATTATAAGGGATTTTCATCTCGATGTTTGTTTATGTCTTCGTATTATTGAAACGAATGACCATAAAAAAAAATTATACCTCATAACTTCGGTTAAGATTCACAATTTTTGGGGAAGATTATATATGGTACCTGTTTCTATTATACATCCATATATTGTTTATAAATTATTTAAAAATATTAATTCTAAAAAGTGAATGGAGATATACAAGAAATAGCTTGTTGATACCAATTTAGTTCATAACGTTTATCTAAAATCGAAGGCTATATAGTAACTGCCCAACAACGCGCCATGAATTGATTCATGTGTTGCACAACATTGAAAACTTACACATCACATCAGGCGATTTTTTTGAGATACGAGATCTACTCCGTTAAATTGAATTCCTATTTTGCCAACGTAATTGTTCTATGAGAGCAATCATCGCCGGTGTTTTATGTTTATTTTGGGGATAATAGAGATACATAGGCGGATAGCTAATCGCCAATTGTGGAAGGATGGATACTCGTTTAACCGCTTAAGTGTCGCTATTTAGGGTTGTGACCGATCCATAGCCGTCAATGACTGCTTGTTTATTCAGCAGTTGCGAGTTGAAAACCTAATATTGTTATTTCTGCCATACGCTTCGTACATCACCCAATCTTCTTACTTTTCCTTCGTTCTACTAATACAGTAGAAATAACCTACTGGTTTCCATAGTTCTTTGTGCAGAAATATAAAAATTTAATCCCTGAATATCACGAAGCGTGAATGCCTTGTAGTTATTAGGTAAATATTTTTATGAGTATATTAGTTAGTATAACTTCCTTATTGAAGACTGTTTGCTTTTGTGCTTAAAGAGTAAGTGTTGAAGCAAAGGGAGTCAATAAAATTAATGTACCAATGGTAGTGACAATGTACATTTGATTGTACAAATAATAAGCACCAATGAGTATCAATCGAGAATTACCTAGACGATATAATGGTTAATCATTGTTATATACAATAGAATAATTTAATAAATGAAGATGTATGGAGTATGTTATTAAAATGAAATTGGAGCGGGAAACGAGGTTCGAACTCGCGACCTCAACCTTGGCAAGGTTGCGCTCTACCAACTGAGCTATTCCCGCTTTTTGGAATTCTTCGTAAGAAGTGGTGAGCATTATACAAAAAATTTTTGAGGTCGCAAGATTTTTTTTTAACTATTTTTTATATTTCCAGCTAAGTGATTCAAAAAAACCAAAAATAAATAATCTAAGTGGTTTAAATTTATCCTCTCGCTTTTCTTGATTGGTCATCGTTGAGTAAAGAATCCAAGCTTGTAAACCGTGCAAAAGCGTAAAAATGAGTAATCCAACATAGGCTACAACATTGGCTGGAGTTGGGTAGGGGTGGATTAAATTGACAAATAAAAATAGCCAAACTATAGAATAAAAAATCTTACCAAGTAATATGAACATCAAATTTCTTCTCGTATAAATAGATAACTATGAACTTGACCGGCAGTTTTTTCACGATGTAAATGCCAGTTATTCGGAATGTAACTCAATACATTGTGATCGATTTCCGTCTCAATGTAGAGGTAGCATGAGGCGTTTAGCCAGTTATTTTTCTCAAGGTAGTTTACCGTATCGGCAACTAAATCTTGATGAAAGGGGGGATCGATGAACACGATATCAAACTTTCTTGGCGCAGGTTTATTCAACCAATTTAATGTATCCGTGTGGTAAATATCGATAGCATTACATGCAATAAGCTGTTTATTTTTGTTGAGTTGACTTGCGACTTGCTTGTCTTTTTCAAGTAACGTTACACTTTTAGCCCCCCGTGAAGCAGCTTCAAATCCCAATGAACCACTTCCTGAAAAACAATCGAGACAGGCGCTATCATGAATAACTGGCATTAGCCAGTTAAATAGTGTTTCTTTAATTCGATCCGTAGTTGGACGCAAACCTTGCTTGTCAAGTACAGCTAATTTACGTCCACGCCATTTTCCGCCAATTATTCTAATTGAACCAGTCATTTCAAATCCTTATTTAGAATAATTCACTAGTATTACCATCTGAATCAGTCACTTCTGTACCAACTTCTTTTGTTGCATACTGTTTTGGTTCAGTGCCTTTTATAAAATATTCTGACATAGTTTTTGAATCTGATAATGGTAATAATCCCGTTTTTTGGTCAATGGTTACGCTAATAACATTTTCCGGTCTTCGATCGACAACAATTGGAACATTTTTTAATGCTACTTTCATATAGTCAACCCATATAGGATTTGCTGTATTAGCTCCTCCTTCAGCTCGATAAGTTTTACCGAGTACACGACGATGGTCATCAAATCCCATCCAAACCGTCGTCACTATATTTCCACCGAATCCAGAAAACCATACATCTTTAGAAGCATTCGTCGTTCCTGTTTTTCCACCAACGTCTCTACGACCTAAGGCTTTAACACGCCAGGCCGTACCTTGCCAATCAGAGCCTCCAAAAACAGTTGAACGCAAACCATCTTTCATAATAAAGGCAATATCACGACTTAATGTGTGAGGTGCATACATTGGTGTAATATTTGTGTTGGCCTCTTTATTAGTAATCTCAATGTCTGGAATAATAATATTATCGTCAGCTTTGAGATTTGCTTGTTCTGGTTCTTCATTTTCTGATTCATTAGTCGTATCTTCAACATCATTTAAAGATATTGATGTAGATGATGCATCAATAGTCATATCGTCTTTGCAATCATGGCAAGCGATAAGAGGTTGATGTTGATAAATAACTTTATTATCGCTATTGTATTCTATTTTTTCGATCAAATATGGAGTGATTAAGTAACCACCATTTGTAATTACAGAATATGCTCTGGCAACTTGTAATGGTGTAAATGATGCAGAGCCCAAAGCTAGTGATTCGTTGTGTGAAATGTTTTCTTTAGGAAAACCGAACCGTTCTAAATAGGTTGCTGCATATTCAATACCTACTGCACGCAAAGCACGTACCATCATTACGTTTTTAGACATACCTAATCCAATTCTTAGGCGTAAAGGGCCAGCATATTGCGGAGGTGAATTTTTAGGTCGCCAAGTCGAACTACCTGCACTACGAACTATCGGAGCATCATTAAGAAGTGTAGCCATGGTTAAACCTTGTTCGAGAGCAGCGGTATAAATAAATGGCTTAATATTTGACCCTAACTGACGAAGTGCCTGCGTGGCTCGATTGAACTTACTTAAATTAAAGTCAAAACCACCAACAATGGCCTTGATTGCACCATTTTCTGAATCTAATGATACTAATGCTGCATTTACTGCAGGTAATTGTGATAATTCCCATTTTTCATCAGACTTTTTAACCCAAATAAGTTGTCCTGCTTTTAACGTGTCTGACACTTTTTTCGGGTATGCTCCTTGTCTTGTATCACTAATAAATGGTCTTGCCCATTTCATCCCTTCAAACAAAATCTCAATGTTTGATTTATCACTGAGTATAGCTGTAGCTTGTTTGTCAGAAGATTGTAGAACAACAGCTGGACAGATACCGCTATAGCAATGATATCCATCTAACGTTTTCTGTATTTTTTCTTCATTCCATGGGGTTTCTGTAGCATTCCATAATACTTTTTCTGCACCACGATAACCATGTCGGATGTCATAATCTATGATATGTTTTTGGATTGAATCTGTTGCGGCAAGTTGATCTTGTTTGGTGATGGTTGTATAGATTTTGTATCCATCTGTATAAGCCTCTTCACCAAATTTTTCAAACATAAATTGGCGTGCCATTTCAGCGACATAAGGTGCTGAAAATTCAATTTGCGGTGAATGATAACTGGCAGTTAATGGTTTTTTAATGGCCTCATTATATTCTGCTTGAGTAATATAAGATTGATCTAACATCCTTCCCAGTACCCAGTTGCGTCTTATTAATGCTTTTTGTGGATGAGAAATTGGATTATAAGCAGAAGGTGCATTAGGTAGACCGGCTAATAATGCGGCTTCATCTAACGTTAATTGATCTGGTGTTTTACCAAAAAATGTATAAGAAGCGGCTGCAACGCCATAAGCTCGCGATCCAAAGTTGATCATATTTAAGTATAATTCCATAATTTCATCTTTGGATAGTTCTTTTTCCATACGAATAGCCAAAATTATTTCTCTGGCTTTTCGAGAAATACTTTTTTCGGATGTTAAAAAAAAGTTTTTGGCAACTTGTTGAGTAATGGTACTCCCGCCTTGTGAAAAGCCTTTTTGCTTCAAACCAATGTACATTGCGCGAATAATACCAATTGGATCAACACCAAAATGGTCATAAAATCGAGAATCTTCTGTAGCGATTACAGCGTTTATAACGTTTTTAGGGATTTTGTCATATTTAAGCGGCGTGCGTCGACGTTCACCAAAAATAGCTATTAACTCACCATCTTTACTGAGTACTTGTAACGGTGTTTGTAATTGCACATCTTTTAGCGTAGTGACATCTGGTAGATCCTTTGAATAATAGGCATAACCGGCAATACCGATAATTAGCCCACAAAGAAAACAACCAGCAAAAAATTTGAGAAGAAATTTTAATACTCGAATAAACATTACAAATAATTCCTAACCAATTGACTTAAGGCATAAAAACATAAATTTAAAATTTATTTTGCCTTTACGGTTTCTATATTTTTAAGGTGATGAGTATATACTAAATATACTAATTTGCACAAAATAAATAGCTGTTGAAATTCGTTTTAGTTATTGAGAAATATATTGTATTTCTGTTTAAAATATTTCTGATTACTGAACTTTAATGAAAACGTTTTCTTTTTTAACTGTGTAAAGCATTATTCAACAAAATATTAATTCTTCATATTTAAAATTATCCATTTGTTTAATATTTTTGATGCTTGAACTATCTCTTCGAATAAAAAAAGTTTATTAACGCTCAATGATGAATATTACATTTTAGTTAAAAATTGTTTTTAAAAGCTTAATCGTAGTTTTATAAATTAAACTATTAGCTTTAAAATTGAATCATTCAATCAATAATACGCCATCTATTTTGAGAATCATTTCACAAATTATTATTTTATTTCAAATGACTCTAATCAAAATATGAAATAGTTAAATTTTAATTTTATTGGTTAGAAATTATGTGGAGTACAAAACTTAATCAATCTTACTTGCAAATTATCATTTCTTCAAGTTTTTATTTGTTTCTAATGATGACCAGCCTTTTTTTATTTGCTGATACTCATTTAAACTCTTATACGTTTATAGTCGATGTAGCATTAATTATTGAGTGGTGGCGTAGTATCTGTTATTTTCAAACAATTACAGGAGAGCTTGCGTTATTTCATCATATTAATCAGATCTATTGGCATAATCAGCGCTGGTATTTAATGCATAGACCGCTGATATTTCGGTATATTATTCTTTTAAATTTAAAGTCACGACGTACAGGGCATCGATGTACCCTTTTTTTAATCACTAATAATCTTAAGCCTGATGATTGGCGAACGCTTCGTTACTACTTATATCAAATTGATTTAACTTGATTAATCAAGATAGAACATTAACACATATTATATGTTATTAATGAGTTTTTTTTATCCAGTAATAATAAGGTTGACATTCAATTTGAGAACTGAGTAATTCATGATCCATATGTCTGCAAAAGCTTGGGATATCACGAGTCGTTGCCATATCATCAGCAATAACAAGTAGAACTTGCCCAATAGCAAGCTCTCTCATTGTTTTGCGAACCATCATTATGGGTTCAGGACAGCGTAATCCAATTGTATTAAGTTCTTTGTCTGCTTTCATATTTATCAATAATGTTGGTTAAAGATTTATTGAAAAAAGTTTATTAAGATAATGAGGTACAGCATCATCAGCGTTTGAACCAATTACTTCTAATTCAGGTAATTTTTGTCGTAAATCTGGGGTTGCATTTTGCATTATACACCCTTTTCCTACCATTTTTAACATTTCATAATCATTCATGCCATCACCAAACGCAATGCTATCGTTTAACGATAATCCTAATTTGTCGGCCACTTTTTTTAATGCACTACCTTTGGAAACATTTGCCCCCATAATTTCAAGGCAATTTAATGATGAAAAAGCAATACTGACTTGATCGCCATACTTTTCATCAAGTCGATTTTTTAATTTGACTAAATGTGGATGAAGGGCATCATCACTTGTCGTGAAATAAATTTTAGCAATATCATCTGTTTCAAATTTATAAGGATCAAAAAACTCATAAGTAAAATGACTTTCTTGATGAAAACTGAGTGAATAGGTGTCTTCTTTATTAATTAACCATTGATCGCCTCGATAAATATGGGTAAACACTAATGGATCGTCGGTGCACTCTTGGGCGATTTGACTGGCAAGCGAAGGTTCAACATTTTGGCTAAAAATTAAGTTTCCATGACTGTCATGAACTCTGGCTCCATTTGAAGTTATCATATAAGCATCAATTTCCATATTTTCTCGCATCTGTGCAACATCAATATGATGTCGCCCTGTGGCAAAAATAAAATGAATACCTTTTTGACGCAATGCTTGCAAAACTTGTTTGGTATAAGGTGAAAGACTGTGTTCAGGCGTTAATAAAGTGCCATCTAAATCCGAAGCGACAACTTGAAACATAATATTCTCTGCTATTGTAAAAATTGATAATCATAATGATGTAAAACAATACTTTGAAGCCAATTTCTCTGTTAAAGTAAAAGTTCAAAATATAGGTTAAAGTATGATACAACTCTGTTAACATTTACTCAACTAAATGTGGTGTGATAAAAATCACTAATTCTCGTTTTTGTTGTTTTTTATTCTTGTATTTAAAAAGATTACCTACAATGGGAACTTTACTGACACCTGGCACATTATGATTATTTTGACTATTAATCTGATGAAAGATTCCGCCTAAAACAATTGTTTCTCCATGTTTAACCTTGACTTGTGTTTTTATTTCTTGCGTATCTATGGCGAGTGATTCACCACCATCACTGCGTTTAATCGCTTGTCCAGCCGTGTTTTGTGTTATATAAAGATCTAAAATCATCATATTGTTCCCAACTATTTTAGGTGTAACTTCCAATCCTAAAACAGCTTGTTTGAATTCAATGGAGGTCGAGCCACTGTTACCGTTGGATACTTCGTAAGGGATTTCTGTTCCTTGTTTGATTGATGCCATATTTTGATTAGCGGTGAGTAGATTTGGACTAGCAATAATCTCAAGTTGATTTTCCGCTTGTAAAGCAGATAACTCTAAATTAAGTAAACTACCTGAAATTTTAGTTAGGTTAAAACCTATATTAGTGCTTGGATTTGTTACATTTAAATCAACATCAAATTTATTTAGCACTTGTGATGAACGACCTGAAAATCCCCATTTTATACCAAGTTCAGACATGCTTTCATCACTCATATTAACAATGTGAGCTGAAATATGAACTTGCGGTATAGGTTTGTCGAGGGTTTTAACTAGTTTTTTTATATTGTTAAATCGTTTTGAGAGATCAGTAATAATGATTGAATTAGTTCGTTTATCGATTAAGACTTTTCCTCGTTCAGAGAGTATACCTTGCTGTAAAATTGTTTCATGTATTATTGCTGGATCAGCATGTTTTACTTCGATGGTAAGCGTATCAAGTGGAAGTTCTTTCTCTTGTTCTAATTGCGTTATTTTTTGTTTTTGAAGTAAAGTTTGAGGATCAACGGTTTTAGAAACAAATAAGATATTATCTTCGATTTTCGCTTGTAATTTAGCTGCATTAAGTATTATTGTCAGTGCTTTGTTCCAATTAACATCGTGAAGTTTGATTGTTTGTTTTTGAGAAAGATCGTCAGTCACGATCAAATTGAGTTGCTTACTATCGGCTAAAGCTTGCAAAATGATAGCAACTTCAGTTTGATGAAAATTCAGAGTAATAAGATCGGATTTTGTTGATTCAGCAAATTTATTAACATTTGCGAAGCTACAGTTCACACAAAATATTGATAAGATAATAATGAACAACTCCCATTTTTTACAAAGATTTTTAAAATAAAATTGAATTTTTGCCATTAGATTGTACCTTAGTCTCATGGATTAAATGACATAGTCCAGGCAAGACTATCTTTACATGGTAGAGCCAGGTTAGCTTGCCAAATCACTTTATCACTTAAAAATGCTTTTATTTGCCATGGAAATAAAACATGGGGAACTTCATTATTTGTTATTGTTAACCATTGTTGATTTGAATATAACCAAATTTGATAATAATTACTGTTTTGTCGTTTTATCATACCTTTGAGTTGCCAGCTTTGTATTTGTTCCTGCAATATATCTGCTTGTGTAGCACAAGAAATGGGATAAAGCTGGTTAAAAGGATCGCGTGACAAAGTGTTGTCAGCATTGACATAAAAACTAATAATGATACTAAAAATTATTAGGTAAACGGGATAATACTTCATGCTTTTCCTATATCAAATACTATGGTGAATGATATGGTTAAATCATTAATTTCTCGATTAATCATTAAATTTTTTATATCAATGTAATAATCGTTATCCTTCATCCATTTTATAAAAGACAAAAAATTTAAGAATTTTCCCTTTAATTCTATATCCCAGTTTTGAATGGAATTTGCCTTGTAATATTTAAAAGAATTTAAGATTAAATGATTTTTATTTATTGCTTTAGCTAAATCTTTTTCAGAAATTAACCTTAACATCGTATTGTGATTTTGCCGATATCTCTCTATGGTTGTTTGCAATCTATTAATTTCTTGATTGTTTGTTTGTGAAAGTAATTTTTGTTGGTTTACTTCTTGAGTTATATCATTCAAGAAAAAATAGGTAGTTGAAGAAAAATATTGTCATGACAACACAAAAAGAAATACCGTATTGTTGCCAAATAGGACGATAAAAAAAATCATTATTCATTGAATTCAATTTCCATTTCAAACGATAAATGATTTTTATTAGTCCAAACTTGCAGGATTCGACATTTTATTATGTCAGTAAATTTTAAAATAGCATGACTAAAATTGATAATATCAATATATTGTAGGCTGTTACCTTTAATAATGACTCGATTAATTTGATATTCTAAAGAGTCCAACCAAATCACTGAAGGTAATTGCTTGGAAAGTAACAATAAAGTTTGATAAAGTTGTTTTTGGCTGATCGATAGATTGGGGATAAAGGTAGATATTTGTTCAGTTAATTCCTTTTTTATTTTTTGTTGTTGTGAGTTTAACAATAAATAATGATTTAATTCAGTTTGTGTTTGTTGCCATAAATAACATAACAGACCATTGGATATCCCGATAATACTTATAACGACCAAGATTAAACTAACCTTATGTATTTTAAATTTATTTTGTCGCCAAGGTAAAAAATTGATTTTTTCTTCATTTATCAATCCGCCAATAAAGTTTAATTTTAACTTATGTTTTTTAAATAAATTAAGCCATTCATTTATGTCATTACGATTACATATGCTAACGATGATATAACTTTGCGTTGTCGTATAAATAAAATCGAAATAGATATTTTGAGCTGGTATTTCAAATAGTTTATAAATTGATGCTTCAACATATAAAGTCAGCTCTTCGGACTTTAGTTTTATCTTAGGTAGTTCAAGTTCCGTTGTTTGAATAGTATTTTCAGCAAGATAAAGTTCAAATACCGTTTGTCGAGGAAGGCATTTTTTCAGCTCATTTATAAATTTTTCCACATCGTTAAAATTTTGATAGGGATAATAAGCAATTGTTTGGTTTTCTTTGTGTGATTTATTTTTATTCAAATAAATCATTTCATATTGTAAAAGTTCGGGTTCAATATGAATTTTAATACGACATTTGCTAATAAACATATTCAATTTATTTCTTTTCACCTTAAATAATTTCCTGCCAATCATAGTCAACATTGGACAAATAAAAATGAGAAATAGGAATTTTTGCGAAGTATTACGCAAAATAAGGTTAAAATTAAATCGAACAAGGCTAATTTTGCGAAATTATGAAAAAAAAGGTTGACTGAAATAAGACGTGCCTTATAATGCACATCCACACGGTAAGGGTGATTAGCTCAGTTGGGAGAGCACCTCCCTTACAAGGAGGGGGTCACTGGTTCGAACCCGGTATCACCCACCAATCTTTACCGTGACGTTTTAGCAATAAAACATTTGGGGTGATTAGCTCAGTTGGGAGAGCACCTCCCTTACAAGGAGGGGGTCACTGGTTCGAACCCGGTATCACCCACCACTTTTAGTAATTTTCTATGGGTTGTTAGCTCAGTCGGTAGAGCAGCGGACTTTTAATCCGTTTGTCGAGCGTTCGAATCGCTCACGACCCACCACTTTCTTTCCTCTTTCGTAATATAGTTAACGAGACTAATTTAAGTAAACATAAGCGATGAGAACGCAAGCGTTCGACAAATTCGTCTGGAACGAATTTGAACAACACGAAGTGTTGGCCCCGAAGGGGTGAGGCACACGAAGTGCTGAATAATCAAGCTCACGACCCACCACTTTCTTTCCTTTATATCAATCTAATCTAACAGGTCAATTTTGCTATTCTTTCGAATATTATCATTTTTGAATTAAATTAGTTTTTTAGTACAATTCCCAACCCAAATCATTAAAACCGCTATAATAGCCTTTTCACAATTCTAAAATATTGCAAGTGTGAAGATTCAATTCAAAATCTTAGTTAATGATCATTAAATCATAATTTTATTGGTTTTCCCGAAAAATACAGTTTGCGGTGTTGATAAAATCTAACAGTTAAAAACACATCTTTTAAATAATGTTAAAGCTTAATATAATTATAATACAAGAATTTAAGTAGCTTTAACCGATCATAAAAAGATTTAAGAGACAAGATCGGAATAGATTAATAAGATACTTACTATTATTTAATCTATTGTAGTTAAAATAAATGAGTAATAATAAAATTATAATTTTATAATACTGATATAATTAATTAAAATTATTTGAAATGCTTTTTTTAGAAAATATCAGAAATATAAAACACAATAATAAATTATGTTAGAAATGGAAATGAAATGAATAAAAAACTTACAATATTGTTACAATCAATGTGCTTTACTTGCTTTATCTTCTCCGCCCAAGCTGAAGAAACAGTGCCAATAACTTTCGAAAGTATCTACCAACAAGCAAATGATAATAATGATCCTGAGGCTCAATATAATTTAGCGTTGATGTATTATTATGGGCAAATGGTTGAAAAAGATCATAAAAAGGCTTTTGAATGGTATGAAAAATCAGCACTTCAAGGCAATCAGCTTGCACAAATCAATCTTGGATTAATGTATTATAACGGTGATGGAGTCAAACAAGATTTCGACAAAGCAAGAAAATGGTTTGAAAAATCAGCACTTCAAAATAATGCGTTGGCTCAAAATAACCTTGGCTATATGTACGAAAATGGCAATGGTGTTACTCAGAATTTTGGTAAGGCAAAAGAGTGGTATGAAAAAGCGGCTAGTCAAGGAAATGCTTCAGCTCAATATAATCTAGGATATTTATATGATGAAGGTAAAGGAATAGCCAAAAATTATAGCAAGGCAAAAGAATGGTATGAAAAATCAGCGTTACAAGGTCATGCTGATGCTCAATTTAATTTGGGTTCCATGTACGATCAAGGCGAAGGCGTTCCTCAAAATCTTAGTAAAGCGAAGGAATGGTATGAAAAAGCTGCGCTACAAGGTCATGCTATAGCGCAATATAATCTCGGTTCAATGTACGATGAAGGACAAGGAGTTGAACAAGATTATGTTAAAGCTATTGAGTGGTATGAAAGAGCTGCTCAACAAGGAAATGTGTTAGCGCAAAATAATCTTGGTTATATCTATAATAAAGGATTAGGAGTCCCTGAAGATTTAACTAAAGCTAGAGAGTGGTATGAAAAGGCAGCCATGCAAAATCATCCTGAAGCGCAAGTTAATCTAGGTTTTATGTATCATAATGGTAATGGTGTAAGTAAAAATTATGCTAAAGCAAAAGAGTGGTATGAAAAAGCCGCGCTTCAGGGCAATGCACAAGCTCAGAATAATCTTGCTTATTTATATGATAATGGACTAGGTGTTAATCAAGATTTTACAAAAGCAAAAGAGTGGTATGAGAAAGCAATAAAATCGAATAACGTAACAGCGCAATTTAATCTTGCTCGTATGTATGATGAAGGACATGGCGTTCCCCAAAATTTAAATTTAGCAAAAGAGTTATATGAAAAAGCAGCCATGCAAGGATATGCTCAAGCTAGATATTATCTAGGTATTATGTTTGATGAAGGTCGAGGTGTAACTCAAAATTTCAAAAAAGCTAGAGAGTGGTACGAAAAAGCTGCACTTCAAGGTTATAGTAAAGCACAAAATAATCTCGGCATTATGTATGAAGAAGGATTTGGGGTAAAGCAAGATTATGCTAAAGCCAAAGAATGGTATGAAAAAGCTGCGCTTCAGGGTAATGATAAAGCTCAGTATAATCTTGGCACAATGTATAACAGAGGATATGGTGTAACTCAGGATTATGAAAAAGCGAAGACATGGTATGAAAAATCAGCCTCATTAGGTAATGCAAAAGCTCAGAATAGCCTTGGTATACTATATGATAAAGGACATGGCGTAGCTCAAGATTATGCAAAAGCGAAAGAATGGTATGAAAAAGCGGCTTTTAAAGGTTATGGTGAAGCTCAATATAATCTAGCTGTGTTGTATAATAAAGGATATGGTGTAACTCAAGATTATGCAAAAGCGAAAGGATTATATGAAAAAGTTGCCTTACTAGGTAATGTAAAAGCTCAGAATAATCTTGGTGTGATGTATGATAAAGGATACGGTGTAACACAAGATTATGCTAAAGCGAAAGAATGGTACGAAAAAGCGGCCCGTCAAGGTTACGCTGAAGCTCAATATAATCTTGGAGTTATGTATGACAAAGGATATGGCGTTACAAAAGATTTTGCGAAAGCAAAACAATTATATGAAGAAGCCGCTAAACAAAATAATATCGATGCTGAAACCAGTTTAGGTTATATGTATCATGTTGGCAATGGTGTTAAGCAAAATTATGCTAAAGCGAAAGAATTGTATGAAAAAGCAGCGCATAGGGGTAATGCAAAAGCTCAAAATAACCTTGGTGTGATGTATGATAAAGCCCATGGTGTAACCCAAGATTATGTAAAAGCGAGAGAATGGTACGAAAAATCAGCAGGTCAAAATTATGTTAACGCTCAATATAATTTGGGATTGTTGTATGACAAAGGACAAGGAACTAAACCTGATTTAAATAAAGCAAAATATTGGTATGAAAAAGCTGCTTTACAAGGTAATAATAATGCAAAAAACAGGCTTAATGCCTTAAAAAATAATGATAAAAAATAACTGGTTAGAAAAACTAGCTTTAAAATAGTTTATTGCAGAGATTTAAATTAATTTTTTAGTTTGGGGCGTCATTGAAGCAAAAAGATGATTTAAATTAGTTATTATTCATATATTGGAACAAAATAATTAGCTGACAGGATAAATATACCCAGAATAACTTGTGATCTGGGTAATGATCACAAGTTTTAGAAAAATTAGGATGGTTAACTATTGCCTATTAATTCTTTTAGTTGATTAAATGCCTTGGAAAACATACATAATTAACCGATAAGCGATATAAAACATCACCAAACCGACCAAGCAATCTAAAATAACCCACATTCTTTTTTGTTTGAATAGGGGGGTTAAAAGTCTGGCGCCGTAGCCAATACCAAAAAACCAGATAAATGAAACACAAACAGCACCAATTAGAAATGCTATTTTCTGCTCACTGGTTAACGTTCCTGCAATTCCCCCAACAATAACAACCGTATCTAAATAAACGTGTGGATTGAGTAACGTCACTGCTAAAGTCGCAAGCACGACTTTCAGTAAACTATTGTTTTTTGTATCTTGAGATTCAATTTGCATACTACTTGTGCCTTTAATCGCACTTTTTAATGCGTTAAATCCATACCATATCAAAAAAAGTGCCCCTAAAATGGCAAGGATATTGGTAATTAAAGGATTGGCACTAATAAATGTTCCTACTCCCATGATGCCAATTGACATTAAGGTAAAATCACATATAAAACAGAGAGCTGACACAAAGAATATATGATTTTTTAATAAACCTTGCTTTAGTACAAATAAATTTTGTGCACCTATAGCAATAATAAGACTACCGGAGATCATCGCTCCCCGTAATATTTCCGCCAACATAGTGTAATAATCCTTTAAATGTATTTAATTGTTATTTTGATATATTCCATTCTATTATTCAATACACTATAGCATCGTTGATATAAATTAAAGTTGATTAGGTTATATATTCGCTTTAGTGAATGCCGTTAATTGGCATTTTCCTTGATTAAAAATCAGAACAACAATGCCTATTGTTAACCAGATAATCCCCACTATTTTGGCTTGATTATCAATATGAAGTAATACCGGTATTAAGACCAAGATACCGATAATAGGCAAACATATATCAAATATAAAAGAAGAAATACGATAGTTGAAATTCTGTTTTTTAAACTTGAAATAGCCGATCACTGAAAGGTGTAACATAATAAATGCAGTGAGTGCACCAACATCAACAAATGAAATTAAAGTTGGCAATCCTTTTGGACTGATTGCTGCAATCGCTGCCAAGCCTAAATTAAAAATTGCTGCAAATAAAATTGCGATAGTCGGTACACCGCTTTGCTTACCGACCTTCGCAAACATTGCAGGTAAGCGTTTATCTCGACCCATACTAAATAGTAAACGGCTAGAAGCAGCTTGTCCGACCATGGCAGCAAATGATGCACCTATTGCTTTCATTAAACCTAACGCCCATCCAAGCCATAGACTTATCTCTTGGTTAACAATATTGTAAAAGGCTTTTCCTTGTAATTCTGTATGCGTTTGCAGATATTCGGGAGAGTAGGGACTGAGTAATGAACCGACATAAATTTGAATAACAAACAGTAAGCCGGCTATGAATAAACAAGTTAGGATAGCTTGACTGACTAAATTGCGTTCACCTCGATTTTCTTCAGAAAAAGTTGCGATGGCATCAAAACCTAAATACGATAACACGGCAATGGATACCGCTTTAAATAATTTTTCCCAAGTAAATAATTGTCCACCTGTAAATGGTCTTAACCAGTCTCGTTCAATATCACTTGTTAATAATACCCAAATTCCCACAGTTAAAATCGCTAATAAAATTAAGACTTCAAGAATTAATATAACTAAAGTGATATTAATCGATTTTTTAATCCCTATTAAATTGAGTGCTGTTGTCACAATAACCGCTAAACCCGTCCATAGCCAAACAGGAATATCAGGCATGAGGGCATTAAGGGATATTCCACTAAATAGATAAGCCACAGCTGGAATAAACAAATAATCAAGCAATAATAACCAACCGACTAAAAAACCAGCATGAGGATGAATTCCCGCTGAACAGTAAGCATAAACCGATCCGGCATGGGGTAACGCATTTGCCATTCTGGCATAAGAATATGCTGTAAACCCCATAACTAATGTCGCTACTATATACACTAACGCCGTGGCGCCATCACTCGTTGCATCCAATACCCCAAATAATCCAACTGGGGCTGCGGGTCCAATAAAAAGCAATCCAAGAATGACCAGATCTCGAAATCGCATACTCTTTGTTAACTGCGGCATAACCATTCTCATTTAAAATCAAAGCATACGTTCAATATGTTAATGGATGAATGGTTATACAGCTAAGATCAACTTGTTATTTATATATAACTTTTCGATCTATATGATTAATGGTGCTCTCTTATTTCATAGGTGTAACTCATTTTTGCTGTTTTACCTAACATAATTGAGGCACTACAATATTTTTCAGATGCAAGTTTTATGGCTTTTTCGACGGCTTCGTTGTCAATATTTTTACCTGTGACGACAATATGAAAGTTAATTGTGGTGTAAACTTTAGGGGAAGAATCAGCTTGAGTTTTATCGATATCAATCCACAGATCCCGTATATCTTTTTTAGCTGTTTTTAAAATAGCGACAATATCATAAGCCATGCAACCTGCAGCACCATGCAGTAATAGTTCCATTGGACGAGCGCCACGATTGCGACCGCCGTGTTCAATTCCGCCATCCATGATTAAGGCATGCCCGCTTGCTGTTTCGCCCATAAAACAAAATTCATCAACCCATTTTAATCGATCTTTCATGATGTACTCCTTACCATTTTCATTTTTAAAAATTTATTTTATTCATTGATTTTCTATTAACATAAGCGATTTTTTGTCATCTGTCACTATTTGATCATGACTGAATACATTGTCATGTTAAACTTAGGTGGTCTGTCAAATATTAACCCTGTAAAACCGTACAATTTCGATATATAACCAAATGATTATTTGAAATATTCTTTAAAATATGAATTAATGATCTCGATTTTAATGTTAGCTACTAAATCAAAAGGATGCTTTATGATACTAGAATTTATTCTGTTTCTTTGCATTGGGGCGGCAGCAGGTCTGTTAGCCGGCATGTTTGGTATCGGTGGAGGCGCTTTGATTGTGCCAGCGCTAATTTTTACACTCAACCACTTTACCGTTAATAGTGTTTGGACAAACCATATCGCTATAGCCACGTCCTTAGCGACAATCATTGGGACGAGTTTGTCTTCAAGCTGGATGCATAATAAAAACCACAATATCGAGTGGTCTATTTTAAAAAGAATGGTTTTAGGTTGTATTATTGGTACTATCGTAGGATCCTACATTACGCCTTTGATACCAGGTGTTTGGTTAAAATGGATTTTTGTCATTTTCATGATTTATGTTGGTAGTCAATTTGTTTTTAAAACCCGTCAAGTTGCGCACAATCACGCTACTGAAGTGGTAAAGTTGAATACTAGTATTTATATCGCAATGGGCGGTGTTATTGGTCTTTTTGCTGCTTTAGTTGGCGTAGGTGGAGGCGTATTAGTCGTGCCTTTTCTAAAAAAATGCGGTATTGGTATGCGTAAAGCAATCGGCACATCAGCAGCTTTTACGCTACCGGTTGCCATAGGTGGCACGATAGGTTACATCATTTCGGGGTGGTATGTAATGCCTTTACCCAAATATTGCGTTGGTTTTGTTTATATTCCTGCAGTGTTAGCCATTATGCTAGCCAGTATTCCTATGGCAAAAGTGGGCGTACTGATAGCGCAAAGAATTTCAGTGGATAAACTGATTAGGTTGTTTGGTGTTTTCTTGTTGTTATTGGCCTTAAAATTAATTATTTCCTAGCGTTATGATGTATTTTTTTAAATGATAATTGATTTAAATTGGATTTTTTGTTTCTGTAAATTGTAACGTTATCTATACACTTTTATAATAAAAATATGTTATGCTTTCACTAATTTCACTTTTATCGGGTTTTATAAGGAAAACATAATGGCAGAAGAAACTATTTTTAGTAAAATTATCCGACATGAAATTCCAGCAGATATCGTTTTTCAAGATGATAAAGTTACCGCTTTTCGAGATATTTCACCGCAAGCCCCCACTCACATTTTAATCATCCCAAACAAACTTATTCCAACCGTTAATCATGTTACTGAACAAGATGAACAGTTACTTGGACATATGGTGATTGTGGCAGCTAAAATTGCTAAACAAGAAGGTATTAATGAAAATGGTTATCGATTAATTATGAATTGTAATAAAGATGCGGGACAAGAGGTCTTTCATATTCATATGCATTTATTAGGTGGAAAAAATTTGGGGCGATTAATAGGTTAATTAATATGAAAAAAATTATAAGGTTATTAGCATTTAGTTCATTTGTCAGTTTATTGGCGGGGTGTCATCTTCTTGATTCCGAAAAAACAGTCGATATTCCTCCAATTGATAATTCACCCGTCGGCATTATTGAAACTCCACCGCAAATTGTTAAAAAAACAGATTGGCGAAGTATTTTATCACCATTTATTACTAAAATACTACAATCCTCATCAATCCCTGAAGGCAATAGAGTATTATTAATCAGTGATATACAAAATCGTACAGGTGACTTTGTTGCAAATAATCAAATTGATGAAGCTTTACACCAATTAATGAGTAAACAACAAATTTTTTCAGTTGCAAATAAACAATCAATTAATCAAGCTAAACAGGCAATCGGTATTGCTTCAGATGATACGTTAGTTTCTCGAGGAAAAATGATTGGGTTAGCTAAATCAATGAATGCGCAATATGTTTTGTTTACCACACTTTATCAATTACCTAATGATGATAATGGAACAGATGCTAATCTTTCAATGGAATTACTTTACACCCAAAATGGCGAAATTTTAGGGAGAGTAACTTCGAAAGATTTTGTTCAGCCAAAGACGCAAACTGATAATAATCAACCAGAGGCTAATGAGTAATGGGACCACTATTAATTGATTTTGAGGGGACGACCTTAACTAAAGAAGATCAAGAGCTTTTACAAAATCCTTTAGTTGCTGGTGTCATTTTATTTAGCCGTAATTTTCAGAATGTAGAACAATTATCAGAATTAATAAAAGAGATTCGTTCAATATCCCCAGAACGATTACTCATTTCGGTTGATCATGAAGGGGGACGAGTTCAGCGTTTTAGACAAGGTTTTACGTTAATTCCACCAGCCCAATCGTATGCGTTGCTAAATGATATTGAACAAGCAAAGACCTTAGCTTTTGATGCCGGTTGGTTGTTAGCAATGGAACTAATTGCCTTTGATATCGATTTGAGTTATGCCCCCGTATTGGATTTAGGTCATGAATGTTTAGCTATCGGCTCACGTTCGTTTCATCAAGATGCCAATATCGCATATCAAATTGCATCTGCAATGATTGATGGTATGCATAGTGCAGGAATGAAAACAACCGGCAAACATTTTCCGGGCCATGGTCATGTTATTGCTGATTCTCATAAAGAAACGCCAGTTGATCATCGCAATCAATTATTAATAGAACATGATATGCAGATATTTTCCAGATTAATTGCTGATAAAAAACTTGATGCAATTATGCCAGCGCATGTTATCTATCCAGCGTTTGATGATAAACCTGCGAGCGGTTCAAGCTTTTGGCTCAAAACAGTGCTTCGTCAACAATTACATTTTGATGGTATCATCTTTTCCGATGATTTATCGATGGAAGGTGCTTCTGTCATGGGAAATTATGCTGAGCGAGCAAAAAATGCATTAGAGGCAGGCTGTGATCTGTTGTTAGCGTGTAATAACCGACAAGGAACATTAGCAATTTTAGAGGAATTGAATAGTTTAGATAAACAACAATCCTTAAGATCAACTAAAGCGCAATCGCTGTTGACACAAAACAAAATCAGCCATGAGGATTTAATCAAAACGGTTGATTGGCAAAATCGATACAACAACATCATGAAACTAAACGAAAAATGGGCGGACTATAATGCAAGTAGCCATCATTGAAATTGATCATAATAAACGACTTATAGCATATAATGACAAGGCTCAAGCGTTACTTTCATCGACTTTGTTAACGTTACAGCAACCTTTCGATTTTCAGGCAATATTTCATCTGGATAAGATGCAAAGTGTTAATGAGCTAGATGATACCATTATTGTACTTAATGCTCAGTATTATCTGTTACAAAAAGTTAACGAAACATCAAAAACTATTTTTATCATCCAACCCATAGAATATCTTAAAAAAAGGTTATCTAAAATTCATGTTGTGGCAAATCAGGCTTTTGACATTTTTGCGACCCAAAGTAATGCCATGCAAAAATTAGTTGCACAAGCAAAAGCGTTTGCGATGCAACGTGAACCGTTGTTAATTTCGGGCGAAACAGGCACTGGAAAAGATCTGCTTGCTTATGCTTGTCATCAATACAGCCCTCGAGGGGATCAGACTTTTCTAGCGTTAAATTGTGCTGCAATGCCAGACGAAGTGGTTGAAAGTGAGCTTTATGGTCATGCTGCTGGTGCTTACCCAGGGGTCGTAGAAAGTAAAAAAGGTTTTTTTGAACAGGCTAATGGCGGATCGGTTTTACTTGATGGCATTGACGAAATGTCTTTTCAGATGCAAACCAAGTTATTACGGTTCATCAATGATGGCTATTTTCGTCGGGTTGGTGATGATAATGAGGTGTATGTTGATGTACGTATTATTTGTGCCACCAAAGTTGATTTAGCCGATTTAGTCGAACAAGGAAAATTTAGAAAAGATCTCTATTATCGGCTCAATGTGCTTTCATTACATCTTCCTTCATTACGGGAGCGCAAAGAAGACATTGCTCCGCTAACCATGATGTTTGTCAATGAATTTGCCGATAAACAAGGCATTCCTGCTCCTGATATCGATAATGAAGTTTTTGATTATTTAGCCCGTTACTCATGGCCAGGGAATGTAAGACAACTAAAAAATATCCTATATTGCGCTCTATCTCAGTTGACTTCAACTAAATTGACCGTCAATGATATTGAGCTACCTGTGCAAACTTCATCAAGAATATCAGGCATCGATAATATCGAAAATAAGACATTAGATGAAATGACCAAGCAGTTTGAAAAAGAGATTTTATTACAGTTATACGATAAGTATCCAAGTTCTCGTAAACTGGCGAAACGGTTAGGCGTTTCACATACTGCAATCGCCAATAAATTACGGGATTATGGGATAGGGCGGTAACGTTGGTATGCAATTAAAAGTATTTTGATCTTCAATTCTGTTTATGAAAATATTACTCCAGCATTGCGTTTATTTTGTTTGTTATGAAATTTATATCCTTATTTAAAGCAACTTGGAGAAGAATCATAATGTGTTTGATAGGAACGTTATTTTTTTTACCATAACAAATTATATACCAAATATTACTTATTGTTTTTAATTTATTTTTAATGAATAATCGAGTATAAATATGGGTATATGCATTCAATATAGTTGGTTTTTGGGTTTCTAAATAATAGATATCAATATTAAAAAGATAATCTAAGCGTAGAAATTTAATATATTGTTGCTTGGTATAATTAGATAGATTTTTGAATTTTAGATAATTAGAACATTGAATTACAACTTGAGAGAATAGAGAAACATAATTTTTGTTAATATTTTTTTTATTACTTAAAGAGTTATCCCTTTTTCTATAAAAATAAAGTGGAGTTTTATAGTAATAGCTCAAATTTGCAGAAGTAAGTATATCTAAAGTAATCAAATGATCTTCATGATTTTTACCCACAAAATTAAGATTGAGTATATCTTTCATAAAGATATACTTCCAACAAGCCCCAGGATATTTTTTTTTCTTAATTAAATAGGTAAATAATTCATTACCGGACTTAAAAGATATGAAATAATCATCATGTTGATAGTAAGAATAATCTATACTTTTATCATTTTCAAAGCATTCATGTTCAAAATAAAACAATTCAATATCACGATTTTTTTCATAACAAATGAAAAATTTTTTTAATATATCGCAATGCAAAATATCATCGGGATCGACAAACTGAATATATTTTGCAGAAGCAAGTGATAACCCTGTATTTCTAGCTTCACTAACCCCCTGATTTTTCTGATACACATACTTAATGCAAGGATGATTTAAAGCAAGAACTTTAATAATTTTTGCTGTACTATCTGTGGCACCATCATCTATACATAATATTTCTTTAGGTAAAAAATCTTGTTTGATAATAGATATTAAACATTGCTCAATATAATCTTCAACATTATAACAAGGTATTATGATTGAAAGATTAATAACTGTTTTTGGATTTTTATCATGATTCATTTTAGTTAATTAACGACATAACTATGAGTCGGTTTTATGTTATTATCAATAGTGACTTTAGAACGAGGATGCTCTTTTGTTATCACACATTTAAGTAATGTTAAAAAACTATTGAAATTCAATTGATCTTTCTTTTTCATTTTATATGCATAAAAAAGATTACGAATTATCTGTTGTTTGGGATTTTGGGTGCGATACATACGCATTAGCATTTTTGCAAAGGCTATTTCTAATCTTGCATGTTGACTTAAATTTTCTAATGGAAGTTCACATGTCATGTCATGATACATCTCACCAATACACAATCCTTTTAGTAAAGCTGTTTCTGACGTTTCATGGATCAAATCAAATAAGCGATGATCTGTATGATAAAATGCAAATTTTTCATCAAATACATAATTATGTTTGTCTAACAATATCTCAATTAAATTTTTAGAAATTGCAGTACCAGAATTTATTGTTCTAGTTGTACCTAGGTTAAATTCACCTTTAAGTATAACTAACTCTCTTTGTTCAAAATCTGAAGGAAAACATTGCTTATCATTTTTTTGTTTAGGATAGATAGCAGGACAAATAATAGCAAAATTAGTATATTGATATATATTTTGAAAAAAAGAGAATTGAACATTTGAATCTTGATCAAAAATTACAAAAAAATCATAGTTTAATTTTTGAATAAAGTAATTATAAATTTTGCTTAATGATGTGTTCCTAATATCTTGATATATGAATGAACTTATTCCTTTTTTCTGAGAAGCTTCAAGATGATTAACTATGTCATTTTCTTCAAGTAAAGTTGAACCATTATTCCAAATTATCATATTTAATTGAATAGAATTTAATTCTGATCCCAAAATAGATTTGATTGTCATTGACTCCGATAAGGAGCAATTATACAAGATAATTAATACATTTATTTTCATTTTGATATTTGAAACAGATTTAGATCTGAAATTGGCAACAATATAACATATATAGAATTGTAAATACAATCTCTTAAGATGTAGATGTCAAAATTACAATATCACTGGGAATTGAAAGATTATGAATAGTTTATTCTAAATATTGCTATTTATTAACTTTGTTATTATCATTTCACGAATAAGTTTAATGAGGAATATTGAATGAAGGTAATCGTTACTGGCGGGGCAGGTTTCATTGGTTCTGCTTTAGTTAGATATATTATTGAAAATACTCAAGATGAAGTTTTAGTCATTGATAAATTAACATATGCAGGGAATTTGGAATCATTAGAAGAAATATCTAAAAATACAAGATTCAATTTTAAACAAATTGATATTTGTGACAGATCAACATTAGATCATGTAATTAATGATTTTTGTCCTGATATTATTTTGCATCTTGCTGCTGAAAGCCATGTTGACCGCTCAATTGATCATCCATCAGCTTTTATTGAAACAAATATTATAGGCACATATACGTTATTAGAAGCATCTTTAGCTTATTGGCGAACGTTGACACAGAGCAAGCAATCAGTATTTCGTTTTCATCATATTTCAACTGATGAAGTTTATGGTGATTTGCATGGAACAAAAGATTTATTTTCTGAAAATTCTCCTTATTCTCCAAGTAGCCCTTATTCTGCGTCAAAAGCTTCTAGCGATCATCTTGTTCGTGCATGGCATAGGACGTTTGGTTTACCCACAATTATTACTAATTGCTCAAATAATTATGGTCCTTACCATTTTCCAGAAAAACTTATTCCATTAACGATACTTAATGCGCTAGAAGGTAAACCATTACCAGTATATGGTAATGGCCATCAAATAAGAGATTGGTTATATGTGGAAGATCATGCTAGAGCCCTTTATCTCGTAGCTACCAAAGCACAAGTCGGCGAAACTTATAATATCGGTGGGAATAATGAACAAAGAAATATTGATGTCGTTAATATAATTTGTGAATTACTTGAAGAATTAGTAGCCATAAAACCAGAAGGAATTAAGCAATTTAAAGATCTCATAACTTATGTAACAGATAGACCTGGGCATGATAAACGATATGCTATTGATGCGTCTAAAATATTTAATGATTTAGGCTGGAAGCCTAAAGAATCTTTTGAATCAGGTATGCGTAAAACAGTTCAATGGTATTTAAATAACAAAAATTGGTGTGATCGTATAAAAAATGGATCATATTCAAGAACACGTCAAGGTATTATTTAATAATAGGTATATTTATGAAAGGTATTGTATTGGCCGGTGGTTCAGGTACTCGTCTTCACCCTATTACTCGTGGGGTTTCTAAGCAATTGTTGCCAGTTTATGATAAACCTATGATCTATTATCCCTTATCTGTACTGATGTTAGCTGGTATTCGTGATATTTTAATTATTACAACACCGGAAGATTTACCTATGTTTCGACGATTACTAGGTGATGGTTCTCGTTTTGGCATAAAACTTTGTTATGCTCAGCAACATAAACCAGAAGGTTTGGCTCAAGCTTTTTTAATTGGAGAAGATTTTATTGAGAAACAACGTTGCGCAATGGTACTTGGAGATAATTTATTTTTTGGTGAAAGTTTTGGAATGAAATTAGCAAAAGTTGTACATCAACAATACGGTTCAACAATATTTGGTTATCAAGTCGTCGATCCTGAGAGATTTGGTGTAGTTGAATTTGATAAACACTTTAAAGCATTATCAATAGAAGAAAAGCCTACCAAACCGAAATCAAACTGGGCTGTAACCGGACTTTATTTTTATGATGAAAATGTGGTTGAAATGGCCAAACAAGTAAAACCCTCTCATCGAGGGGAATTAGAAATAACTACGCTCAATCAAATGTATTTAGATGCAGGACTTTTAAATGTAGAAATTCTTGGGCGTGGATTTGCTTGGCTTGATACTGGAACGCATGATAGTTTACTTGAGGCATCATCATTCGTACAAATCATTGAAAAAAGGCAGGGTCTAAAAGTGGCTTGTTTAGAAGAAATAGCATTTAGAAACGATTGGATAACTATTGAACAGCTAAAAGAAGAGGCTACTTATTTAAGTAAAACATTATATGGTCAATACTTAGCAAAATTGATAGCTCCTTATAATAGAGGTTGTGATGAAAATTGTTCAAACTGATATTCCAGATGTAAAAATTGTACATCCTAAAGTTTTTGGGGATGAAAGAGGCTTTTTTTTAGAAACATTTGAAAAAAAACGTTATCAAGAAATGTTAGAAATACAACTTGATTTTGTTCAAGATAATCATTCACGTTCCCAAAAAAATGTTTTAAGAGGATTGCATTTTCAATATTCAAACCCTCAAGGTAAACTTGTGAGAGTTGTTCGAGGTGAGGTTTTTGATGTTGCAGTAGATATTAGAAAAAATTCAAAAACTTATGGGCAATGGGTTGGTGTTGTACTTTCAGAAAATAATAAAACTCAATTATGGATCCCTCCGGGATTAGCACATGGTTTTGTAGTATTATCAGATATTGCAGATTTTGAATATAAATGTACTAATTACTATGATCCTTTATCTGAAGGATGTTTACTCTGGAATGATCCAGAAGTTAATATTGATTGGCCGATTTTAACACCTATATTATCCTCAAAAGATAAACTTGGTAAACATTTAAAGGAATTATAATTAATTTATGAAAGTGTTATTAACTGGAGTAAAAGGTCAATTAGGATCTTGTTTTCAAGATATATTCCCTCATGATTGGTCATTAATTACAAAAGATAGTCAAGAATTAGATATAACTGATCTCTCAGCGGTTGAAGCTTGCATTGCTATAAGCAAACCAGATGCCATTGTCAATGCGGCTGCATATACTGCAGTTGACAAAGCTGAAGATGAGGATGAATTAGCCTATAAGGTAAATGCTATTGGACCGCAAAATTTAGCTATAGTTGCAAATAAATATTCAATTAAATTAATACATATCTCAACAGATTATGTATTTGATGGAACAAAAAAAACGCCTTATTTTGAAACTGATTTAACTAATCCAATTAATGTTTATGGTAAAACAAAACGAGAAGGCGAACTTGCGGTTATTCAACATGATCCTTCAGCAATTGTAATAAGAACTTCTTGGGTATTTAGTGAATATGGCAATAATTTTGTCAAAACAATGTTAACACTTTCATTGAAACATAATAAATTATCTATTATTGATGACCAGTTAGGATGTCCTACCTATGCTGGAGATATTGCAAATGCAATTTTAAAAATTCTTATGAATAATATCCGTGGTGGTATTTATCATTATTGTGGTGACCAAATTGTAAGTTGGTTTAATTTCTGTTTAGAAATATTTTCAATTGCAGAAAAGTTAAATTTAACTGGAATCAAAAAGCCAATAGTTAAACCTATTTTGACTTGTCAATATTCTACTAAAGCAAAAAGGCCTCTGTATTCAGTTTTAAACATGGATAAAATAAGATCATTAAATATAGAAGGATCTGATTGGAAGAAAGCTTTAGTCCATGTTATATCTAAGATTAAACTAGAGTAATTGTTTCATTGTTATTGGAATACTAGATCTAGGGTGTTTATGCTTAATAAGACATTTAACAAGTTTTATGAATACGTAAAAAGAATACTTCTGCTTTACTAATTTTCTAAGTAGATAAAGAAAAACATTTAACTTGCTTTTTTTAGCATATAAAATTTTGTTCAAAACTTTAGAATATTCCATCTCAAGTTTTCTTGATGAGCTGATTTTATTGGGATTTTGTAGTTTAAAATCTAAGGAGTGATCGATTTTGCCTAAGCAAATTCCTTTGTAAATTGAATCACTTAGTGATTTTAGGTCAATAAAAAAGCATGTATCAATAGCATAAAGTGCATATCTTTCGTTAAAAATTTGATTATTATTTTCATTTAAACGATCTTTTAATCGTTTTGATATTGTTAGTCCAGATGAAATAGATTCAATTTCTCCCATTTCAAAAATTTGTTTATCAAACAGATCTCGTGATTTATGGTATATTGGAAAACATAAAGAATTTTCTTTAGTTCTCCAACCAGATGAGTAGATCGCTGGAACAATTACATCATAGTCACTATTATTTTTGATATTCTGAAAAAAATCTGAACTTAATTTGGAATCTTGATCTAAAATGGAAAAAAAATCAAACTGCTTCTTAGTTACGAAAAAATTATATATTTTACTTAAAGCTATATTATGAATATTTTCAAATATTGAAAGTTGAATTTTATAAGAATCAAAAATATTTTTAAATTTTAAATATTCATCTTTCATTAAAGGTTTGGGACCATTATTCCAAATAATAACTTTTAAATTAATATTAGTAATATTTGAAGTAAGTAAAGATTGAATAGTACTAGATTCTTCAATACTGGAATTATATAAAATGATTATAGTTGTTATATTCATTTGCTAACTTCTTAATAAATTTTAGTATATGGAATATGATGCATATATCAAAAAAACCATGAAGGCTAGGTATGGAAAATATTCATTAATAATGATAATTTATTAATAGTAACATTGTTTACAAAAAAACCAAATATTTTTTCCAAAAATAACTTAACTTTTAGTATTATTTATATGGAGTTTTATTCAGTTATTAATGAAAAAATATGTTAAGAAATCTATTACTATCCCATTTTAACTGAAATTATTACAAAATTTATTGTCAAAAATAAGCTAAAATAGTTATACTCATGCGCGCAAAAAAAAAAATTGCTAAAAACAGAACAAAAATCCTTTATTCTGGAATCGTTAAATTAAAACGAATTTAAGAAAATTTCAAAGATAAATTAAAAAAGTAAAGGAATAGAAATGTAAAAAGCAATTATCTGTTTAGTCAAATAAATAATAGAGTTATTAATATCGGAGATAATGAATGGCAAGCATTTTGGTAACAGGTGGAAGTGGATTTCTTGGAGCAAATTTATGTGAGAGATTAATTAACGAAGGTAATAAAGTTATTTGTTTAGACAATAATTATACAGGTAGGATGAAAAATTTGGAAAATATAATTAATCATCCTAATTTCTTGTTTATAAAACATGATGTAATTGATTCAGTTCAACTTAATGAATCCATCGATGAAATATATCATTTAGCTTGCCCTGCCTCACCTCCAGCATATCAAGGAAAAGCAGCTATAATGACGACTAAAACTTGTGTATATGGTGCAATAAATTTTTTAGAATTAGCAAAAAAAAAGAATGCTAAGATTTTATTAGCTTCAACTTCAGAGGTATATGGAGATCCCTTAGTGCATCCACAAAATGAAAGTTATCGTGGAAATGTTAATTCTATTGGTATAAGAGCTTGCTATGATGAAGGAAAGCGTTGTGCTGAAAGTTTATTTTTTGATTATCATCGCGAAGAAAATGTACGAATAAAAGTAATTCGTATTTTTAATACTTACGGTCCTCGTATGGACCCTAAAGATGGGCGTGTAGTGAGTAACTTCATTTGTCAAGCTTTAAGAGGTGAAGATATTACTATCTATGGACAAGGCACGCAAACTCGATCATTTTGTTATGTCGATGATTTAATCGACGCTATGATTAAAATGATGCAAAGTCCTGATGATTTTGTCGGACCTGTTAATACTGGTAATCCAGGGGAATTTACTATTAAGGAACTTGCCGAAAAGGTAATAGCAAAAATAGGTGGAAACTCAAAACTTAGATATTGTGATTTACCTAAAGATGATCCAACACAGCGTAGACCCGATATTTCGTTAGCTAAAGAAAAATTATGTTGGTGTCCTCAAATCAATCTCGATGAAGGTCTAGATAAAACAATTGAATATTTTAAAAATGAAATACAAAGCAGAGGTAAAAAATAATGCAAATTGCTATTATTGGAACTGGTTATGTGGGTTTGCCTACTGGCGTTGGTTTAGCTGACTTAGGTCATAAAGTAATATGTATTGATAGAGAAAAATCAAAAATAGAAAAATTAAGAAAAGGTGAAATTACTCTATTTGAAAATGGATTAGAAGATCTTTTAAAAAAGAATTTACAAAATGGCAATATACATTTTACAACTTCAATGAAAGAAGGAATTAATAATGCTGATATTGTTTTAATTGCAGTTGGTACCCCTCCTCACCCTATTACCAAAGAAGCAGATATGAAATATGTTCATGCCGCTGCAACAGAACTAGCCCAATATTTAAATAAATATACTGTCATTGCAACAAAATCAACGGTTCCTGTCGGTACTGGTGATGCTATTGAATGTTTAATTACTAAAACAAATCCACAAGCAGATTTTGATGTAGTATCTTTACCTGAGTTTTTAAGAGAAGGTTTTGCTGTTTATGACTTCTTTAATCCTGATAGAATTGTCATAGGTACCGATTCAGAAAGAGCTAAATTATTACTAAGGGAATTATATCAACCATTTGCGGAAAAATCAGAGCTATTATTTGTAAAAAGAAGATCTAGCGAAACAATAAAATATGCATCTAATGCATTTTTAGCCATAAAAATTCATTATATTAATGAAATGGCTGATTTTTGTGAAAAAGCAAATGCTGATATTCAGGAGGTTTCAAAAGGGATGGGATTAGATTCCCGTATTGGAAATAAGTTTCTTAATCCTGGGCCAGGCTATGGTGGAAGCTGTTTTCCAAAAGATACACATGCTATGCATTTTATGGCTAAGCAAAATGGTGTGGATTTAACTCTTATCGAAGCTGCTATAAAAGGTAATGAAAAACGTAAACAAAATATAGCCAAAAAAATAATTTCTAAAGTTAGTCATATAAAATCACCTAAAGTTGCAGTTTTGGGTCTCGCATTTAAAGGTGGAACTGATGATTGTCGAGAAAGTCCAGCTATGGAAATAATTTTTGAAATACTAAAATGTAATATTGATATTATAGCATTTGATCCGAAAGGAATAAAAAATGCTCAAGAAATTCTTGGTGATAGAATTGAATTTGCAGATGATATGTATTCTGTCGCTGATAATGCCGATATTTTAGTCATATTGACTGAATGGGATGATTTTAGATGTTGTGATTTAGAGCGAATTTCATCAAAAATGAGAAATAAAATTATATTTGATACACGTAATCTTTTTGATCTTGAAATCGTTGAAAAATTAGGCTTTTCCTATAATAGGATAGGTAAATAATGAAGAATATATTACTAGTAGGTGGTGCAGGATACATTGGTTCACATACTGTAAAACAGCTATCAAAAAGTGGTTACAATTGTATAATTATTGATAATTTAGTTTATGGACATAAAGAAGCAATTCAGGCTTCATATTTTGAACTAGTTGATTTAATGGATAAAAATTTATTAAATGAGGTATTTAATAAATATCATATTGATTCTGTTGTGCACTTTGCTGCTTTTGCATATGTAGGTGAAAGTGTAATAGAACCTAAGAAATATTATGAAAATAATGTATTAGGAACTTTAAATTTACTTGAAGCTATGTTAAATAATAACATTAAAAAAATCGTTTTTTCAAGTACATGTGCAACTTATGGGGAACCTAAATATATCCCGATAGATGAATCACATCCACAAGATCCTATAAACCCTTATGGTCGTTCAAAGTTAATGATTGAAAAAATACTGTATGATTATCATAAGGCGTATAATTTGAAATATATATCTTTAAGATATTTCAATGCCGCAGGTTGTTCTAAAGATGGAGATATAGGTGAAAGTCATTCTCCTGAAACACATTTAATCCCGTTAGTTTTACAAGCAATTATTAATCAAGATAAACCAATAAAGGTTTTTGGTGCAGACTATAATACTCCTGATGGTACTTGCATAAGAGATTATATCCATGTTGAAGATTTAGCAATAGCTCATCAACTGGCGATTGAGAAACTAGATAATTACTCAGGTTGTATTAATTTAGGTACAGGTATTGGTACCTCTGTTAAAGAGATTATATCTGCGGCTGAAGCAATAACTGGTAAAACATGTCCAGTTGAATATGTTGCAAAACGTAAAGGTGATCCAGCTCAACTATTTGCAACTAATGATAAAGCAAAAAACATATTAGGTTGGGTACCAAAATATAATGATATTAGAGAAATTATATCTACAGCTTGGACTTGGGAACTAAATAGGAAATATTAAATATGTATTATAAAAATATAGTTGTTGGTTGTGGTTTAGCAGGAGTAGTAATAGCAGAAAGAATAGCTAGTCAATTGAATGAACCAGTATTGATTTTGGACAGACGCTCACATATTGGAGGAAATATCTATGATTATAAAGATAGCATTTCAAAAATAAATGTTCATAAGTATGGTCCTCATGTATTTCATACAAATAATAAACTAGTTTGGGATTATTTGAGTCAATTTACTTCATGGCATTATTTCATGTATAGAGTTAAGGCTGTTATTGATGGTAATGAAGTTAATATTCCTTTTAATATAGATTCTATTCATAAAGTTTTTCCAAAATTTATCTCAGATAGATTAGAGAAAAAAGTAATAGAACATTTTGGTTTTAACAAAAAAATACCTATTTTAGAATTAAATGAAAGTGATGATGCTGATTTAAAATTTTTAGCCGAATTTATTTATGAAAAGGTGTTTCTTGGTTATACTATTAAACAGTGGGGAGTTAAGCCTGAAGATTTAGATAAATCAGTTAGTTCACGTGTACCAATTTATATAAGTAGGGATGGAAGATACTTTCAGGATAAATATCAAGCTATTCCTTCATATGGATATACTAAAATGATTGAAAACATGCTTAACAACTCATTAATTAGTGTAAAGTTGCATACTGATTTTTCTGAAATCCAAAAATTAATAAAGTATGAACGTCTTTTTTTTACGGGGCCAATAGATGAATTTTTTAATTATGAGTTTGGTGAATTACCCTATAGGAGTTTAGATTTAAGATTTGTTAATTATGATAAAGAATACTTTCAATCAGGTCCACAAATAAACTATCCAGAAAGCTATGACTTTACAAGAAGTGTTGAATATAAATATTTTTTAGATGAACGCTCTGAAAGTACCATAGTTTCATATGAATATTCAGAAGCCTATCAAAAAGGTGTTAATGAAAGATATTATCCTGTTCCAAATGCTAGGAATCATCAACTGTATAATAAATATCTTGAAAAAGCCAAACAATTGAAAAATATCTATTTTTTAGGACGTTTGGCCGACTATAAATATTATAATATGGACCAAGTTGTTGAAAGAGCATTAACATTATTCAATACTTTAGACGAAATTAATAGGTGAAAATAAATGTCAGGATTAAAAATATTAGTCTCTTATCATAAACCAAGTACACTATTAAAAAATGATGTTTTTATTCCTATACATTTGGGAAGATCTTTAGTAAGTAAAGTGTCTAAAGATGAAACAAATGATGAAGTTGATTATGAATGGTTATTATCAAATATGATTGGCGATGATACGGGAGATAATATATCAGAAAAAAATCGTGAACTCTGTGAGCTAACATCTATTTATTGGGCCTGGAAGAATTTTGATAAATTGAATAATCCTGATTATATAGGTTTCATGCATTATCGAAGACATTTATGCTTCAATTTAAAATGTGAAGAAAAAGCTAACGATGTTGGATTATTGTATTCTGATGTTATAAATGATGAATATATAGATAAATATGGATTAACTGAAGAAAATATCAATTCGTTAGTAAAAGAATATGATGTTATAGTCGGTGAAAAAGTTGATGTTACTAGAATGGGCATGAAAAATACTTATGATCATTATCGTAGAACTTCTCCCGATATATTACATATAAAAGATTATGATTTAGTTCTTGATATAGTGGAGCGTTTATATCCTGAATACAGTTATAGTATTAAAGAATATAATGCTTCACGTTTTGCTTATTTTGCAAATATTTTTATCCTTAAAAAAGAATTGTTCAATGAGTATGCAAAATGGCTTTTTTCAATTATTTTTGAAGCAGAAAAATTTATTAATACATCAAAATATAATATTCAAGAAATTAGAGCATTAGCTTATATATCTGAATGGTTATTTGGTATTTGGTATACTCATCTGATGCAAAATAATAATTATAAATCTTTGGAGCTAAAAAGAACATTTGTACATAATACCGATTACGATGTGAAACGTGAATTTCTTCGCCCTGCATTTAAAAAAAATAATATTGCGATCGTTTTATCTTGTGATAAAAACTATGTAAATTATTTAGGTGTAGCAATTACTTCTTTACTTGCTAATGCAAACAAAATGTATAATTATGATATTGTTATTCTTCAATCAAATATTAGTATTTGGCAACAAAAAGAAATTTTATCAATTGCTAATGAAGATAATCATTCTATACGTTTTATTGATATTGAAAATATTTTATCTGATAAACTTTTAGATAAGTTTTTTGTAATAGGACATTTTTCGAAGGCTGTTTATTATCGTTTTTTTATCCCTTACATTTTTCAAAATTATCAAAAAATTGTGTATATTGATACTGATTTAATTGTTAATCATGATATAAGTGAATTATATAACACGGATTTATCATCAAATTTTTTAATTGCAGCAGTCAAGGATGTCGAGATGATGCGATTAACTTTAAATCGTATAGATAATGGTTTTTGGTATGATTATGTAACCAATAAATTAGATATTAGAAATATTGAAAATTATTTTAATTCAGGCGTTCTTATTTTTAATATTCAACAAATGATTACAGAGAACTCTCTGGAAGCATTTCTTAATACACTAGATAGAATTGAAAATCCCGTTTTAGTTGATCAAGACATTTTAAATATTGTTTGTGAAAATAGAGTTAAATTCCTAGATTTAAAATGGAATGTTTTATATCAAATTCCTATATGGGATAAGAATTGGAAGAACAAATTACCTTGTTCAATATTAAACGAGTATATAGAGAGTCGACATAAACCTTATATCATTCATTATGCTGGTGCCGTTAAACCTTGGTTTCAACCGAATAATGATTTAGCTTCAGATTTTTGGTTTTATGCTAGAAAAACGATTTTTTATGAACGAATTATTTTTGATAACTTGAAAAAAAATTTACAAAATATGGATACTGATGTATCTGATAAAACTGTATTATCTAAAGAATTTAAAGATATTTTTAATTATAATAAAATTCGAGCTAAATATGTATATTATAAAATATTATCTAAAATATGCTGGGGAAAAAAACGTAAGAGATATAAAGAAAAAAGGAAAAAATTTAAAGAAAAAATTGCTTATGTTCGCCGTTTGATTAAAAATTTATAAAAAAAGTTTTAATAGCTATTTATTTTTAATTATTAGTATATATTTTTTAATACATAAATGTCCTGAATTTGAAAAAATTTATCATATTTTTAAAATATGAAGATATGAATTAAATCATATCTTCATGAATACAAATAGTATTTTTAATATGTATCTTGAGATTAATACTAGTTTTTATAAATTTTTCCAAAAAAATTAGAGTTAAAATTGCATTTGTTCTAATTATGCTTATTTAATTTGTTATGGAAAATTAGAGTATTATTTTATGAAGTTGATCTATAATTTATCTACTGTTCACTCTTATTCATTAATTTTTTCATATTTACTAATTTTAAATCATAGTTTAATTAGAAAAGTTCAATAATTTAATTAATACTAAATTTTTATAGTATAATCTAACTAATATTCTTTTTTAAATATTTAAAATATGCCCAAAAAATATAACTCTTTGACTGCCCTTATACAACTTTGGCCATTTGTAAAACCACACAAAAAAGCTTTATTTGTTGCGATAATAGGGCTTATATTGAATGCTATTACTGATTCTACCTTAATATCACTTACTAAACCTTTACTTGATAATGGTTTAATGAACAAGAATTACGCTATATTGATTTCAATAGCTATAGCCATTATTGGTTTAATTGCTTTACGTGGATTGTCTAATTATGCTTCAACGTATTGTCTTTCTTGGTTATCAGGAAAAGTTGTCACTAAATTTAGACAAATGATATTTAATCATCTTGTAAAGAGCTCTGTAAATTTTCATAATAAGCATACTGTAGGTGACCTTGTTTCTATTATTACTTATAACACACAAATGCTTTCTAAAGCATCTTCCGATGCATTGATTATTCTTGTCAGAGAGATAACTTATGCAATTGGTCTTTGTTTTGTAATGTTTTATGGAAGTTGGAAATTAGCATTAGTACTCATTATTCTTGTGCCATTAATTATTCTCGTCGCTCAAATCATTGCAAAAAAATTCAGAAAAACATTAATGTCAATGCAAAAAGGCATGGGAGAAATAACAACAGCTGCTGACGAAATGCTAAAAGGTCACAAAGATGTTTTAATATTTAATGCGCAGGAATATGAAAAATCTAATTTTAACAAGATCACTGATATTTTTCGACGCGATATGTTAAAAATTGAATTAGTTTCCAGATTATCAACGCCGATTATACAAATAATTGCAACATCAGGTTTAGGTTTTATATTGTACTTAGTTGCAAGTCAAAGTTTGGATATTACTCCGGGGTCATTCACTGTCGTTTTTTCTGCAATGATCGCCGTTATGCGACCTCTTCGTGAATTAACAAGTTTACACGTTGAGTTGCAAAAGGGTGCGGTAGCTTGTGAATCGCTATTTGGTCTTTTAGATACACCACTAGAAGAAGACAATGGAAAGGTCGAAGCGAAACAAATCAATGGAAATATTGAGTTTAAAGGTGTAACTTATCAATATCCTACATCAAGCGTACCAATTCTTGATGATATCAATTTATCAATAGAGGCGGGCCAAACTATTGCTTTAGTTGGTCGTTCTGGGGCAGGTAAATCAACTATGGCAAATTTAATTCCTAGATTTTATGATATAGATAAAGGTGAAATTCTTTTAGATAATATTAATATTAAAGATTATACGTTAAAATCATTACGTAAACAGATTGGTTATGTTTCTCAACGAGTATATTTATTTAATGGTACGATAGCTGATAATATTGCTTATGGTGAAAAAGGAAACTATAGCGAAGATGAAATTATCAAAGCAGCTAGACTTGCAAATGCAATGGAGTTTATTGATAAATTAAAACATGGGATCAATACTGAAATAGGTGATAATGGTGTATTATTGTCTGGTGGACAAAGACAGCGTATAGCTATAGCAAGAGTTTTATTACGTAACAATCCAATTTTAATTTTAGATGAAGCAACATCAGCGCTTGATAATGAATCAGAACGATTAGTGCAAGAAGCAATAGAAGTCTTACAAAAAAATAGAACTTCTATTATTATTGCTCATCGTTTATCAACGATTGAAAAATCAGATCGAATTTTAGTCATTGATAAAGGTCAAATTATTGAAGATGGAAATCATCAATCACTGATTGAGCAAGATGGTGTTTATGCTTTAATGCATAAAATGCAATTTAATTCATAGGATATTTAATAAAGAAAAATATGACGCAAAATAAACATAATGATCTTGTTAATATTGATCGAGATTCATCAACATGGCGAACTTTTCTAAAGTTATGGCCATATATTGCAAAACATAAATTTGTATTAATGATATCGATAATTTTACTCATTATTAGTGCTTTTGCAGATACCTATTTGATTGGTTTATTGCGACCATTACTTGACCTTGGGTTTTCAATGAATGACCAAGAGTTTTTGTATATGGCTCCAATTTATATATTAGTGTTAGTATTAGCAAGAGGTGTAGCAAATTATGGTTATTCGGTATTATTAGCATTAGTATCTGGAAAAATAGTGATGCGTATAAGACAAAGGCTTTTTGCTCATTTTGTTGATGCGCCTGTTAGTTTTTATGATAGCGCGTCAACAGGACGATTACTATCAAGAATAACTTATGATACAGATCAAGTTGCCGCGTCTTCTTCTGATGCTTTAATTACTATAATACGTGAATCAGCCTTTATTTGTGGTCTTTTTTATACAATGTTTTACAATAGTTGGCAATTATCATTATCGCTGATTGTTATTACTCCAGTTGTTATTAGTCTTATTACTTTTATTTCAGTTAAGTTTAGAAAATTAGCAAAAAATATGCAGAACTCTATGGGTAATGTGACTATGTCAATAGAACAAATGTTAAAAGGACATAGAGAAATTATCATTTTTGGAGCACAAGAAGAAGAAGAAAAAAACTTTGAAAAAGTAAGTAATAAATTTCGCCGAGATGGGATGCGTTTAGTCTCAATATCTGCACTTTCAACACCAATTATTCAATCAGTTATCTCATTAGCTATTGCTTTTGTATTATTGACTGCTAGTAATCCTGATTTAAATATTACTCCAGGTGAATTTACAGTTGTTTTTTCATCATTAGTGGCATTAATGCAACCAATTAAAAATTTGACTAGCGTTAATGCTAATTTTCAAAAGGGAATGGCAGCTTGCCAAACTCTATTTGCTATTTTAGAACAACCTGTAGCAGAGGATAAAGGCTCAATAAATATTGAAAGAGTTAATGGCAATATTGATTTTAATCATGTTTCATTTGGTTATCAAACACGACAAGATCTTGCTTTAAATGACATTAGTTTTACTGTTCCAGCTGGCAAAACCGTTGCTTTAGTCGGGCGTTCAGGATCCGGTAAAACAACAATTGCAAGTTTAATCACACGTTTTTATGATACTTCCCTTGGGAAAATTTCCATTGATGGACACGATATCCGTAGTTTTACGCTACATTGTTTACATAACCAAATTGGTCTGGTATCGCAGAATGTACATCTATTTAATGATACTATTGCTAATAATATAGCGTATGGAAAAGTTGGCGAATATACACAACAACAAATAGAAGAAGCAGCTAAAAAAGCATATGCATATGATTTTATTATGCAAAGTGAGCATGGTTTCGATACAAAAGTTGGGGAAAGTGGTATATTATTATCGGGTGGGCAAAGGCAACGAATTGCAATAGCACGTGCACTTTTGCGGAATTATCCAATTTTAATTTTAGATGAAGCTACTTCTGCATTAGATACGGAATCAGAGCATTTAATTCAAAAAGCATTACATGAATTACAAAAAGGACGCACATCAATTGTAATTGCGCATCGATTATCAACTATTGAAAATGCTGATGAAATATTAGTTATTGACTCTGGACAGATAGTAGAAAAAGGAACGCATCAGGAATTATTAAAAAAAGAAGGTCTTTATGCAAAATTATATCATGTAAATCAATTTTAGGTTTACTGATTACTTTTGAAAATTATATTATCAATGTCTTAGATTATAAAATTTTGTAAATTTAGCAATGCAGGATATCAGATGAGTTTTAAAAGGGTTGTTACGGATTTTGTTTGTCTATTTGTAAATGATAAAAAAAAGAAATATTTTCTCAAAAAAAAATATGGAAGCAACCCTTCTTATATGCTATGTAAAAAAAATGCAAAAGTTTACCAAAATATTTATATTCCTATATATAAACATAATGTTCATTTATGCTCTGATGAGCCAGAAATTTATAATAAAAAAGGTGAACGATTAAGAGTTATTTTTTTAAGAGATAACTATAAACCCAATGCTTCATCACAAACGAGTAATACGATTTATTGGGATAAGTATAATTTTGAATTACCTTTACATGTTTATACTCATGGACGAATGTTAGAGACAATGGGATCCCCTAGAGGTCGTTTTGGTGCACTAGTTGAAACTAAAGGCATTAAACCTGATAGTTATAATATATTTGAGAAATACAGAGGTTTAGAAAAAGATTTTGATCTGATTTTCACTTATGATGAAAAGTTATTAAATGAAATTCCAAATGCCAGATTTGTTCCATTTTGTGCAGATATTAAACTATTCTTAAGCGATTTTATGACATTACCAAATTTGGATGAAATTTTTCAGAAAAATCTTTTTTATGAAAAAAGTAAAGATATATCAATGTTATCATCAAACAAAAAGTTATGTGACCTACATCTCAAAAGAGTGTTAACAGCATTGAAACTAAAAAATAATCCCAAAGTGGATACATTTGGAACTTTTGATGGTGGTGGATTTGTTGACCCTTATGAAACATTGAAAGATTATCGTTATTCTATTGTTTTTGAAAATGAAATTTCTGCTTATTGTTTTACGGAAAAATTAACTAACTGTTTTGCTACACAAACTGTGCCTATTTATATTGGTGCCACTAAAATAGGGCAATTTTTTGATGAAGATGGGATTATTAGAATAAATGATAACCAAATTGATAATATTGAGTATATTATTAAACAGTGTTCGGAACAAGATTACTTATCTCGAAAAAATGCCATAATGAAGAATTTTATTGCTGTTCAAAAATTTGCAAATAATGAAGATTATATGTACAACACATATATTAAAGATTGCTTTTAAATCGTTTATTAATGCAGAATTCCAATTTAAAATATGACGGGTATTAATAAGTATAAACATGGAAATGATAAATGATGAATGTTAATGGTCTTGTTGAAGATAAAAAATCTATCATCGTCAATGGTAACATAAATATCAATCAAGAATGGCATATATTGCTATGTTTTGATGATCATTATGCATTACCAGCAGGTGTTAATATTTCATCTATTATTGCTAATAACCAAAACAAATTCCTGCATTTTCATTTATTCATGCAAGACATTTCTAAAGAAAATCAGGAAAAATTTGCTCAAGTTGTTTCAGAAAATGTTTCAATTACTCAATACTACATTAATAACCGTTTTAAAATTCATGCTAATAACACCAAATATTTTCCCATTTCTGCTTGTTTAAGAATCATTGCGCCATTAATATTGCCAGTTGAAATCAATAAGTTGCTTTACGTTGATAGTGATACACTTTGTTTAAATTCATTAGAAGAGCTATTTAATTATAATTTAGATGAAAAGATTATTGCTGCTGTACCTGATGTAGAAAGTACCCAAATTTCTCAGTGCGAAAAAATTCACTTAAAGTATGGAAGTTATTTCAACTCTGGAGTTATGTTATACAATATTGACAATTGGAATCGCGCTAATATTTCTGAAAAGGCGCTTGATTTATTAAATGAAGGAATTGCGTATAAATTTCCAGATCAGGATGTATTAAATCTATTATTAAAGAATAATATTTATTACCTACCCTATAAATATAATAGAATTACTTTATTAACTGTCGGTGGTTATCAAGATCATCAAAGAACTAACGATGAAACGGTCTTTATACATTATGTTTCTGGAAGTAAACCCTGGTTTAGGCTTTATTTAACACCTATTTACCAAAAATATATTGATATATCCCCTTGGTATAATTCTAAATTATTATTGGCAAATAATAATTCGCCTTCTACAACACGACGTTATGCAAAAATATTATGGAAGTATCATAAATATTTTCAGGCTTTTTTTTATTATTTTTTATATTTGAAACATAAATTGACAAAAAAATAATCTATACTGTTAGGATTGAATTTATTAAATTGATAATCAATTATTGAACATTTGTTTTTATCATAATATTCTAAATATCAATTTGAATGAATTAAACTAAATAAAATAATTAAGGTATATATGAACAATATTCCCCTTATTTCCGTAATTATTCCAGTATATAATACTAGGGAAGTTATCGAACGAACTCTAAAATCTATCGAAAATCAGACTTTCCAAAATTATCAAATAATTCTTATAGATGATGGTTCAACTGATGGAACGGGGCGATTTATCGATGAATATCAAAAAAAAAATAATAAAACAATGGTGTTTCATCAAACTAACAGTGGTGTATCTGCAAGTAGAAATAAAGGTATTGAAAAGGCTACAGGGGAATTTATTTGTTTTTTAGATAGTGATGATACTTATGCTCCTACTTTTTTTGAAAAAATGCTAATGCGTCAACAAGAAACCAATTCTAATATTGTTTATTGCGGTTTTTATCGCACTAGAAAAAATGAAAAGATCAAAGAAAACTGTGTATTTAATGAAGGGAATATCCTTAAAAGTTTTCTTGAAAAAAGTTTTCATATTTCGGGCATGTTATTTCGAAAAACTTTCTTGATTAAAAATAAAATTGTTTTTGATGCTAATCTTAATGTATGTGAAGACATTTTTTTTACTATCAAGGCAATTTCTTGTTCTGACGTAGTTGTGGTTAAAGAGCATTTATTTAATTATTTGTATCGCAGCCAATCAGTAACCAATTCCATTGCAACTATTGAATTATTTCGGAAGAATATTGAAACGTGGAGTCATATACAGTTTTTTTTGAATCAGAATTATAATAAACAAGATCATTTACAGGTAAAAAAAATCGTTCAGGCAATAGTGGTTAAATTGAAAGTAAGATTATTAATTGAATATCTGAAAAACTATGATTACAATCGAATACGAGATTATTTAAATAATGATTATAGTTTTACTGATTCTATAAAAATAGCTGATATAAATTTTTTGTCAAAAAGTGATCTCAAGAAATTGAGAATAGTTAAAAGTAATAATTTGATTAAATGGTTTTGGGGAAGCTTATACTATCGATATATCAGACCTGAATCAGGAAAATAGCTTATTAAATTAAAGCTTTTTTAATGGTATAAACGTTAGGGTAGGATATTAAAAAATGAAAGATAACATAATAAACATTGTTTTTTGTTCAGATAGTAATTATCTTGAGTATGTCGCTATAGCAATTAAATCAATTCAATTAAATAATTTTAAAAATAATTTTCAATTTCATATTTTTTTATATGATATTCAGGAAAGTGAATTGATAAAATTTAAAAAGCTTGATGCACCAATAAAACTTTATTTCATTGAGCAACAAGAATTGGGACAATATAAAAATGAGCATAAACTCAAACATATTAATCGTTCAATGTATATTCGAATTTTAGTTCCACGTTTATTAAAAAATGAAGTTGATAAATTCATCTATTTGGATGCGGATACTTTATGTTTTCGTGATATTTCCCCAATTAATCAGATTGATATAAACTCAGTTGTTTGTGCAGTTATTTCTGATTCTCCAGATCCAATTTCTATTAAAAAAAATATTCAGCGTTTAAAACTAAAAACAGATAATTATTTTAATTCAGGTTTTCTCTATATTAATACCAAAAATTGGGTTGACAGTGATGTAGAAAATAAAGTAAATGCAATTTTATTAAATCCACAATCGTATCATCTCATTTATCCAGATCAAGATGCACTAAACTTGGTTTTGCAGAATCAGGTAAAATATATAGATTTCAAATGGAATTATCTTTTTACTTGGATGAATGAGTCTGAAAAAGAACAATTTTTTTATCATAAAGAATCTATTCCTTACATTATACATTTTACTGGTGCTAGAAAGCCATGGTATATAGAGCATGCTGGTTTAGCGCAAAATTTATATATATTTTATAAACATTTCACACCATGGAGTAACGAGCCATTAAAAAGTTACTTTCCTAAAATGAGAATAAATGATTATCGGATTTATGCTAAAAATTTTTTCAAAAAAAGGAATTTATTAAAAGCATTACAATATTATAGTAAATATTTTTTATTAAAACTTAGAATAATAAAATTAAATAACTAAAGAATTTTAAACAAACAGGATTAGTTAGTTGTATGAATAAATATTTTTGGCAGATAAAACTTTTTAGGAAAAAAATAAAACTATATTTCGTCAATATGTTTTATAAAATTTTAATTTATTGCTTTCCTAGGAGGAATGAAGTATTTGAACCCTCTAAAATTAAAAACATTTTAATTGCTCGTAATGATAAAATTGGAGATATGGTAGTTACAACTGCTTTGATAAAAAATTTAGCAATAGCAGGCTATGAAGTTTATGTATCTTCTCAGTTAGGAAGTCTAGATATTGTAAAGCACAGCCCTTATGTGAAAGGAATTTACAGTTATAATGACTCTTCTATAAAAGAGCTATTTCAAACAATAAAAAAAATTAGAAAAAAGCATTTCGATTTAGTCATTGATTCACGACCTTATTATTCATTTGAAATAAAAAAAATAATTTTTTGTGCTTTTACAAAATCAACTCATTTAATGGGATTCAATAAAAGTAATGTTAAGACTTACAATATTTCAATCTCCTATTATGATCATCATGCCCATATAACTCAACAATTCAATTGTATCTATCCTTATTTAAATATTAAGAATTTTGTACTAGATTATGATCTAAATGTAACAGACAATAATGAAAAATATGTTACAAACTTTATCAACAAAAATAATATAACTAAATTTATAGTTGTTAATCCATTTGGTGGAGCAAGAAAACGAGAGTTATCTAAATGGCAAATGGAATATATTGTTTTATTATTAAAGCGAAGAAAACCGGATGATCAAATTATTTTTATAGGCGAATCAAGCAAATTAATCAGTATTGATGATAACTTAGGAATAAAATTTATATCCAATTCTATTCTAGATGTTATTTCACTGATCAAACGTGCCTCTTATGTTGTCACGGTGGATACCTCAATAGTTCATATTACTTCAGCGTTTCGTTTATCTTGTTTAACAATTTATTCAGAAACAATTTTACATGAAAACACTGATAATTTAAATTTAACAATGAGGAAAAAATGGAAAGAATATTATCGATTAGCATGTAATGAACTCGTCGATAAACCTTATTTAAAAAAACATAAATTATCCATTGAATTACCATGTTGCTATGATGAGTTATGGGCGCCTAATAATTTAAATGCCAAACAAATTGTTTTTTATAAATCTTTTCTTACAAAAGTTGATAAAAAAGAGTTTGCGAAAAATATTAAAGACTATCTAATTTAATAAGTTTGTTATAGTATTAAATTTAAATATTTTCAGTAAAGTACTATAATTTTTATTTGAAAAAATAGCTGTTAAATTGAATGTCGTCAAGTTTTATTCAGTTAATACCTTAAACAATATATCTATATTTTTACATTTAATGACTGTAATATAATGATAAAAATCTTATAATCATTATTTTTACTTATGTATTATTGTTTAGCTTTATTCATAGATTTTCAAAATCAAAAATATAGTATAATGCTTACTTAACACATTCAAAAAATTATTAATATTTGAATATTCAAAATCAGGTGCATATTAGTGATTGATGATTTTGCAGAGAACGGTTTGCTGGCGAAAGCTATTGATGGTTTTGTGGCAAGAGAACCACAACGAAATATGGCACGTAAGATTTCACAATCAATAAAAAATCAAACATCATTAGTTGTTGAGGCGGGAACAGGTACCGGAAAAACATTTGCTTATTTAGTCCCTGCGTTACGTAGTGATAAAAAAGTTATAATTTCAACAGGATCAAAAAACCTTCAAGAACAGTTATTTAGTAAAGACCTGCCTATTATCAAAAAAGCGTTAGACTATACCGGTAAAATTTCGTTATTAAAAGGACGAGCAAATTATCTTTGTTTAGAAAGATTATATCATCAGTATGCAGCAGCCGGTGACCTTGATAAAGGATTACGGGTTGATTTAGCTCGCGTTAAAAATTGGTCAATCAAGACTAAAGATGGTGATATTAGTAAATGTACGACGGTAACAGAAGACAATGCGATATGGCCTATATTAACCAGCACCAATGATAGTTGTTTAGGTAGTGATTGTGAACATTACAACGATTGTTATGTAGTTAAAGCTCGTAAAAGAGCCATGAATGCTGATGTGGTTGTTGTGAATCATCATCTATTTTTAGCCGATGTTGTTGTAAAAGATACCGGTTTTGGGGAACTCATACCTAAAGCGGAGGTAATGATTTTTGATGAGGCGCATCAATTACCTGATCTTGCCTGTCACTATTTTGGGCAACAACTAACCAGTCGACAGCTTTTTGACTTAGCAAAAGAGATTAGTCTTACCTATCGAACTGAAGTTAAAGATATGTCGCAGTTGCAGCAGTGTGCCGATAAATTGCAAAAATGCACGCAAGATCTCCGTCTTGTGATCAATCAACAAGCATCTAAAGGAAATCTACGGTTATTGTTCAATCAAGAACCAGTCAAAAAAGAGATAGCTTACCTTTTTGATACGTTGAATTTTTGTCATGAGGTTTTATTATTAGCGGTTGGGCGTTCATCAGCCTTAGATAATTGTTTTGATCGTGTTAATCAATATAAAACGTTGCTTGATAGACTAACAGAAACACATGTAACCGGCTTTAGTTACTGGTACGAGACCAGTTATAATCATTTTGTTTTTGCTTTAACGCCATTATCTGTCTCAGATAAATTTACGGAATTACTAACTGAACGCAAAGGAAGCTGGATATTTACATCAGCAACCTTGTCTGTGAATAATCAACTTGACTATTTTACTCAGCGTTTAGGATTAACGAATGCTGATTCGTTAATATTAGAAAGTCCGTTTGATTATTTGCATCAAACGATTATGTGTGTTCCTCGTTATATGCCTTCACCGAATGAACATGGTATTGCAGAAAAATTGGTAGAACTATTGTTACCAGTGATTGAAGCGAATAATGGGCGATGTTTTTTTCTGTGTACGTCGTACGCTATGATGAATGCGTTAGCCAAACAGTTTCGTGAACTAACTGCGTTACCGGTATTAGTTCAAGGTGAAACCAGTAAAGTCAAACTTTTAGAGCAATTTATTAATAGTGGCAATGCGTTATTGATTGCGACCAGTAGTTTCTGGGAAGGAATCGATGTTAGAGGAGATACACTTTCTTGTGTTATTATAGATAAATTACCTTTTACATCACCAGATGATCCCTTGATTAAAGCTCGCATGGAAGATTGCCAATTACAAGGCGGCGATGCTTTTAATGATGTGCAATTACCCGAAGCGGTTATCACTTTAAAGCAAGGGGTAGGGCGATTGATTCGTCATCATGATGATCGAGGGGCAATCATTATTTGTGATAATCGTTTAGTCATGAGACCTTATGGCGCAATATTTCTTAATAGCTTGCCACCATCACCACGAACACGTGATCTAGATAAGGTTATTGATTTTTTGCTAACTAAACACTAATTTGTAAAAACTGACAATATTGGAAAAAAAATGAGTACAATTTTAGCCATTGATACTTCAACTGAAGCGTGTTCAGTTGCACTATTATATCAAAATGAAATCACACATGATTTTCTTATTTCTGCTCGGGATCATACCAAGCAGATATTACCAATGGTGGATAACATATTAAAACAGTCCGATTGTCTATTATCACAAGTTGATGCTATCGCTTTTGGACAAGGCCCTGGTAGTTTTACGGGGGTAAGAATAGGTATTGGCGTTGCTCAAGGATTAGCGTTAGGCATTGACAGACCGATGATCGGTGTTTCGACATTGATGACGTTAGCCCAAGGCGCTTTACGTTTGAATCAAGCCAAAAACGTGATTGCCGCAATCGATGCCAGAATGAACGAAGTTTATTTAGGACAGTATCAATATGTTAATGACCAATGGCAAGCCATGATTGATGAATGCGTCATAGCCCCTGAAAAAGTCGCTGATAGAATTAATCGAAAATGTACAGATGATTATTATAGCGCTGGTACCGGTTGGCAAACCTATCAGGATATGTTAACGGGTATAAAAAGAAGTGAGTTATTATTACCTTATGCACAAGACCTGATTGTTATTGCTAATCAAAAATGGCAAAGGCAAGAGTTTATTAATGTTGAAGATGTTGAGCCTACTTATTTGCGTAACGAAGTTACATGGAAAAAGTTGCCTGGACGTTAAAAAAATGCCACTTCAAACAGTGGCATAGAGTTAATAACCATCAAGGAAAGATATTTAGACGACTACTCTTTAAATAATCCTAAGTGTGCTTTAGCATAAGCTTCAAAATCAGTACAACCGCCGATTGGTTTTTCATCAATAAAGATTTGAGGTACTGTTTCCACAGGCTTGCCAACACTTTTGGATAAATCTTCTTTGGTGATACCTTCTTCATTGATATCGACATAACGATAAGAAAAATCATCACGTTCTTGAGAAAGTTTTTCAGCTAATTCTTTTGCACGGACACAATAAGGACAGCCTGAACGTCCAAAAATTACAGTAAACATTGGTCACCTCGGTTTATATGTTATTTAATAATGGTTACTATACTTAACTTTTCTAGAAAAAAAAGCACTAAATCATATTTAATTTTATAGATTAAACCTATTAATTAATCATTATTGCATGTTAATATTAAAGAATATGTTGGATTTTTTATTAATTATCCGCAGTTTATAAAGATAATTATTGTTTTTGTTGTGATATGTGTGTTTTTATTAATAAATTTGTTTAAATATTTGGTGATTAATAATTATGTTTTAGCAATCCCATTGAAGTGTATAATTTAAATCATTTTATATGTTGGCAGTAAATATTTTATTATGTTTTTTATTAAAAATGTGGTTATAATTTAAGTAGTATTAATGATTAAGAGTTGATATGTTAAAAAAACTATTATTTTTATTTTTGTTTAATTCATTTGCTGTTTTTGCTGCTAACCCAGAATGTGCAGTTAAACCAAGTTATGATATTGTAATAAGCAAACAGAATGTACATATTTTTAACAATAAAAATGATTTAGTTATTTTACCTACAGGAAAGATAATTTTTAATCATGAGACTGTTTTACCTTCCTCCCAGTTAAAGAAAAATATACTAAAATTTCAGCGTGATTTACGTCAACAACTCCCACAATTAGAGTTACAAGCATTGAATTTATTAGATGAAGTGAATAAAACATTTGATAAAGCGATTACATTAAAATTAGATAATGATGATGATTTACATGGTCAGCTAAAAAAGTTATATAAACGATTGGTTAAATTGCTGCAACAATCAATCATAACCCAAAATGATGAAACACAATTTAATTATAAAAATTTTAATAATTTAAAAAAAGATGGTGAAGATATTGGACAACGTATTTTTTATAATATTGTTGGTAATAGTATTCTTCATTTCAATCTTTTCAAAAATTATGGGGCAATTAAAAAGATATCGAAAGATGAATGGAAAACTCAAAAGCCAAAACTGAAAGCTTTTGATAGTAAAATTTGTACGGTAATTACACATATCGATGAACAATATCAAAAGATATTATCTGAACTTCGTCAATCAATCGATAAGTGAATAGACTTTAATTAAAACTTTTGCGAGAATAATGTAATTAGTGTTCAAAATAACAAGTATAGAAACTCATGACAGCACAAATAATCGATGGTAAAGCGTTAGCACAAAAGATACGAAGTGAAATTGCCAAGAAAGTCAAAATTCGGGTTGAAAATGGGTTATCAATTCCTGGACTTGCCGTTATTCAAGTTGGTTCAGATCCTGCATCTAAAATCTACGTGAAAAACAAGCAAAAGGCGTGTGATGATGTTGGTTTTGCTTCATTTTCTTATGATTTTCCTACATCTACGACTGATGAATTATTAGTATTAATTGATGAGTTAAATCAGCGAACTGATGTGCATGGTATATTGGTGCAACTTCCTCTCCCTGAAAATATTGATAAAACTAAAGTGCTTGAACGAATCAATCCGCATAAAGATGTCGATGGTTTCCATCCGTACAATATTGGTCATTTGTTACAGCGTGATCCTATTTTACGCCCATGTACTCCCTATGGTGTGGTTAAAATGCTTGAGTCGACCGGAATCAATTTATCTGGATTAAATGCCACGGTTGTTGGTGCTTCAAGTATTGTTGGTCGCCCAATGGCACTAGAACTGCTTTTATTAGGTTGTACAACAACGATCACACACAGCAGAACGGTTGATTTAGCAAAGCATGTTAGTGAAGCTGATATTGTAATAGCAGGAGTAGGGATTGCCAATTATGTGAAAGGTGAATGGATTAAGCCAGGAGCGATAGTTATTGATGTTGGTATCAACCGTTTACCTGATGGTAAGCTTGTTGGTGATGTGGAGTTTGATACTGCGGTTGAAGTTGCAGGTTGGATAACACCTGTGCCAGGAGGCGTTGGACCAATGACAGTTGCTATGTTAATGAGTAACACTTTAGAAGCATGTGAAAAGTTTAGTCAATGAATGAACTGAACGATCACTATTTGATATTTGGATTAGTAGATTTAACTTTAAATAAAAATGAAAATAAGGAACACTTATGATCGTATTTCACACTACATATGGTGATATAAAAATTAATACTTTTGATGACAAAGCTCCAGAAACGGTTAAAAACTTTGTCGAGTATTGTAAAGAAGGATTTTATAATAATACTATTTTTCACCGTGTCATTGATAATTTTATGATTCAAGGTGGTGGTTTTGAACCCGGTATGAAACAAAAAAAGACTAAAGAACCGATTCAAAACGAAGCGGCAAATGGGCTAAAAAATAATCGTGGTACATTGGCAATGGCACGAACCTCAGATCCGCATTCAGCCACAGCACAATTTTTTATTAATGTTGTAGATAATGATTATTTAAACTTCCGTTCAGCGGATGTTAATGGTTATGGTTATTGTGTATTTGCTGAAGTTGTTGATGGACTTGATGTCGTTGATAAGATCAAAGCGGTTAAAACGGGGCGTAATGGTATGCATTCAGATGTTCCCGTTGAAGATGTGATTATTTCGAGTGTCACTTTTGAATAATCCTGTTCGTTATTTTATTGCTGATATTCATTTATCAGATATCGAGCCTGTAGCTGATACCTTTGATATTACTGCAGGCTTTTTCTCCTTCCTTGACTCATTACCCGAATATAGTGAACTTTATATTTTAGGTGATTTATTTGATTATTGGGTGGGTGATGATGTTAATTCTAAATTGCATAATCAAGTTGCAAATGCACTAAAATTACTCTCTCAACGTCACATAAAAAAATATTTTGTTCATGGTAATCGTGATTTTTTATTAGGTAAAAGATTTGCTAAAACTTGTGATATGATCTTATTACCAGATATAAATTGCTTACCAAATCAAAACGGAAAAATTCTATTTTTACATGGTGATTTGCTCTGTACAGATGATCTTCAATATCAAAAGTTTCGCAAAGTTATGCATAACCGATGGTTGCAAAAACTTTTCTTAATGATGCCATTATTCATACGTTTGAAAATTGCTGCAAAACTAAGGCAACAAAGTCGTGAACGAAATCAAATTAAATCAGCGTATATTATGGATGTTAATCAGCAAACTGTTGACAGTATGATGAAACATTATCATGCAGATATTATGGTGCATGGTCATACACATAAACCTGCTGTTCATGATTTTTTAGTGGACAATAAACCTGTAAAAAGGCTCGTACTAGGTGCATGGCATGATGGTATTTCGTATATTAAACAAGAAAAAGATAGTGCTCAATTAAATCTTTATAACCACTCTTGTAAATAAGCGCTTTGCAAAATAGAATCGGTTTTTCCATAATCTAATAATTTTCCTTGTTCTAAAATGACCACATCGTGAGCGATACGTTTAACTTCGTTTATGTTATGAGTGACATAAATTATTGGAATGTTAAGTTCATTAACCAATTTTTCGATGTAGCTTAACATCTCTTTTTTACGCGGCATATCCAATGCTGATAAAGGTTCATCCATTAATAATAGTTTAGGATAGGTTAAGAGCGCTCGACCAATAGCGACTCGTTGTTTTTCACCGCCTGACAACATGGCTGGATAGCGTGATAATAAGGGTCGAATATTGAGTACATCGACGATTTCATCAAATCGTGACGTAGTGAATTTTTTGGCACCATAGGTTAAATTTTTTATGACTCGATAGTGGGGAAAGAGCAAAGGATCTTGAAATACGGTGCCAATATCTCTTTTTTCAGGCAAAACAAAAATTTTTTGTTCTTCATCATATAAGCTTGTGCCATTAAGTTGGATAAAGCCATGGTCAGGTTTAATTAAACCATTAATTAAATTAATCAGTGTCGATTTACCCGCACCCGATACCCCTAATATGGCAGTCACACCTTGACAAGGAACCTGAAGTTTGAATTCAAATAAAAAACGGGAAAGTTGTTTTTTTACATCAAGATTTAACATAATTTATTAGCCTGCTATCTTCTTTTTATGCCAGCGGTTTAACATTTCAGATAAGAATAACGCCACTAACGATAAGATAATGGAGATAATGCAAAGTCGAAAAGCGGCGAATTCACCATTTGGTATTTGCAATAAAGTATACATGGCTAAAGGCAAAGTACGGGTTTCACCCTGTATATTTGAAACAAAGGTAATCGTTGCACCAAATTCACCTAAACAGCGAGCAAAACCAAGAATTATGCCCATTAAAATACCGGGAAAGGCTAATGGCAATGTTATGGTTATAAACACTCGTAACGGTTTTGCACCTAACGTGCGAGCGACTTGTTCAAGGCGGTAATCAATCGATTCTATCGCCAAGCGAATTGAACGTACCATTAAGGGAAAAGCAACAACGGCTGAAGCTAACGCGGCACCTTGCCAATTAAAACTAAAACTAATATCTAAATAACGATAAAGCCATTTACCGATTATTCCCTGTTTGCCCATGGTCAACAGTAACAAATATCCCAACACTACAGGTGGCAAAACTAAGGGAAGATGAACAAAACTATCCAAACAAGATTTTCCCCAAAATTGGCATCGAGCCAAAATCCATGCGGTGAAAATACCGATGGGTAAACTGCAAGCAATGGCTACGCCTGCAATTTTTAAACTTAGCAACAAGGTTTGCCATTCAAAGTCTGTCAGTAGCATAGTGATAATGTATTATTGCGTGATAAATCCATATTTTTCAAAAATTATTTTAGCATTGGGTGATTGCAAATATTGATAGAAATCTTGTGCTTCAGGTTTCAATAAAGCGATAGGGTACTCAATCGAGGTAAATGTATTGGCAGGAAACGTCCCTACTATTTTCACTTTATTACTTACTTTAGCATCTGTGCTGTAGACAATCCCAAGTACGGCTTCGTTTCGTTCAACTAACATTAAAGCATCACGAACATTACTTGCCGGTGTAAACTGAGGGGCTAATTGATCATATACCCCTAAATTTGTTAATGACTCTTTAGCATAAAGTCCTGCTGGCACATGATCGGGATCACCAATAGCCAGTTTTTCATTTTTAGGCAAAATAGCATTCCAATTCGTTGTAGAATTAATCTCAACTTTATCAATCGAGGACTGTTTTGGTGCAATAAGTACCAAAGCATTTTTGAGTAAGTTATCTTTATGGTTAACAAGATGATGATCAATCAAGTAAGTCATCCATTTTTGATCGGCAGACATAAAAATATCAGCCGGTGCACCTTGTTCAATCTGTTTGGCTAACACCGATGATGAGGCAAATGAAAACACAATTTCAACATTTCTATAATCGGTTTGATATTCATTTGCAATATCTTGCATAACGTTCGTCAGTGAAGCCGCGGCAAAAACAGTTATCTTCTCAATGGCTGAAACTGAAACGCTAAATAGGGTTGTTGCTGTTAACAATGTTACGGCTAACAATGTTTTTATGTATTTGTTCATCCTCTTCCTCGCTCGATATAGGCTGTTTTAATTCTACCTATCATATTGGTTTAACTAAACTTGTCATAACAGATAGCTAATCGTTATATAAAATATTATATAGCGATGCTATCAAAATTCGTTAATAAAGTACAATTAAACTTTTTGATATTTAGGATTGATACGACAATCGAAAGCGTGTTTAACGGTATAGGGAAATTGCTAAGTCATTTTATTGCTAATCAATCAATTAGTAAGATCGATTCATTTTTTGGTGGATGGCTAAAAAGCGTTTACAATAATAGAAATCTTTTGGTGAATGGTCGCTTTGAAATAAGCGTAATAATGGCTGAAATCATGTTTTCTCCTGAAATTTTACTGACATTAAATCTGAATCAACACCGGTTTGTCGATCCTCGTCGAATAGCCTTACTTAAAGCGATTGAGCAAACAGGCTCATTAAGTCAGGCTGCAAAACAAGTCGGCATGAGTTACAAAACTGCATGGGATGCTATTAATGAAATGAATGCGTTAGCCCCGACTCCTTTTTTTATTACCTCAATCGGTGGTAAGAAGGGCGGTGGAACAAAGCTTAGTCCTTATGCAGTAAGATTTATTCAGCTTTATGAGTTGCTAACGCAATTACAGCAAAATGCTTTTAATATATTGAGTGATGATAAAGTTCCACTCGATGATATTTTAAAAACGACAGCAAAGTTATCTTTGCAGACCAGTGCACGTAATCAATTATATGGAAGTGTTAAGCAATTAGAGATTAATGAGGTCGCTGGGTATGTCACCGTTCTATTAAGCGATAATCAAACTGAATTGAAAGTTAACATGACTCAATCAAGCGTGCAACGATTAAAATTGAGTCTAAATAAAACTGTAATGTTACTCATTAAAGCCCCTTCAATTGAATTTAATCATCTCAATGAAAACTGTTTATCGGCAAAAGTGGTACAAATTAAAAGCGATGAATATTGGAGTGAAATTCAATTATTATTGCCTTCAGGGCTTGCCATTTATGCAACCAAATTAACCCAAGAAATAGAAAAATTGGCAATAGCCCAAGACAAGCAAATTATGCTGTCTATTGATCCACAGCAGATTATTGTCGCCACCTTAATATAATATTGAATAAATGGAGGTATCCATGTTACGAATCGAAAATGCGATTTATAAGATTAGTGATTATCGTGTATTTAATATTGAATCTTTGACGCTAAACTCAGGCAGTAGTTTAGCGTGTATTGGTCGTAACGGCAGCGGTAAATCGGTTTTTGTGAAAGCTATCGCTGGAGAGTTACCCCTATTATCTGGTATAATTGTTAACCAATTTAAATCCATTGCCCATATTTCGTTTGAGCAACTGCAAAAATTGATTGATGACGAATGGAAGCGAAACAATACTGATATGTTAAGTGAAGGTGAGCACGATACAGGATTAACGACTTCGCAAATTATTCAACAAGCCCATGCAAATCAATCTTTGTGTCAGCAATTAGCGCAACAATTTGGTATTCGCGAACTTTTAAGCCGACGATTTAAATATCTGTCAACCGGTGAAACCCGCAAAGCATTGATTTGTCGAACGTTAATGGTAAAACCTGATTTACTGATTTTAGATGAACCCTTTGACGGATTAGATGTGCAATCACGTGAAAACTTATCTCAAATCCTTGAGGGGTTGGTTAAACAAGGAATCACTATCATATTGGTTTTAAATCGATTTAATGATATTCCCCGATTTATTGAAAATATTGGGCTATTAGCAGATTGTCAACTCTTGAAAATGGGTGAAAAAGATACAATATTAAAGGATGAAACAATCCAGCAGCTGGTTAATTTGGAAAATCTACCTGAAATATCATTACCTGAAGCAGATGAATCACCTATTGAACTTGCCGATCACTTAGATCGTATCATTTTAAATAACGGATATGTTTATTATGACGATAAAGCGGTGATTAATGGATTAACTTGGCAGGTTAAAGCGAATCAAAATTGGCAAATTATCGGGCCTAATGGTGCAGGTAAATCGACATTATTAAGTTTAATCACAGGCGATCATCCTCAAGGTTACAGTAATGATTTGACACTTTTTGGGCGTAAACGTGGTTCTGGTGAAACCATTTGGGATATAAAACGTCATATAGGCTATGTTAGTAGTAGCTTCCATTTAGACTATCGAGTGAGTACCAGCGTTAAAAATGTTCTTTTGTCCGGTTATTTTGATTCTGTTGGGGTTTATCGAACAGCGAGTGATAAACAAAATAAGCTAGCGGATAAATGGCTACAACTACTTGGTTTACATTCTCAGGCTAATAAACCGTTTCAATCGCTTTCTTGGGGGCAACAGCGCTTAGTTTTGATTGCCAGAGCGTTGGTGAAACATCCTACATTATTAATATTGGATGAACCCTTACAAGGATTAGATTATTTGAATCGGGAATTAGTCAAACGTTGGATAGATTGCTTAATTGTTGATGGGCGTACACAATTGTTATTTGTGTCTCATCATGCTGAAGATGCACCTAAATGCATCACTCATCGATTAACTTTTGTGCCTACAACTGATGTTAACTATCAATATAAGGTTGAAGAGATTCATTAGTTTGTTAGTTTTTTACTATTAAAAATAGTTTAAAAATAGAAAAAAACAATTAAATAAAGGCGATTAAATCCCTAAATTTTTTGTTGAAATTTGAAAAAATTTTAAAAAGACTATACTTATGGAGTTATCCCCCAACCCTGTGGATAACTCTGTGAATAGTTTATTCAAAACAGTAAAAAACTCAGTTTCTATAAGGTTTTGTATTGAACTGTTTAGATTGTAAGCGTAATGGAGCGAATTTAATAATATCAATAAGTTAGCATAAATCAAGTTGCCATTAGTAAGCGGTGATTAATTGAATTTATGATAACTGAACAAAAAATATAACATTTTAAAAGGTCAAGCCCTTTTGGGGATAATTTTTATTAATAGGTAAAATTTTAGGTTACGACGTAATGAAAAAATTCAAATTGTGTTCCGATTTTAAACCTGCCGGCGACCAGCCAGAAGCGATTAAAAGGATTAATCAAAATCTTGATGACGGAATAGCACATCAAACATTATTAGGCGTGACTGGCTCAGGTAAAACGTTTACGATGGCAAATGTCATTGCTAAACATAATCGCCCAACGATTATTTTAGCGCCAAATAAAACACTTGCTGCACAGTTATATGGCGAGATGAAAGCTTTTTTTCCTGAAAATGCTGTTGAGTACTTTGTTTCTTACTATGATTATTACCAGCCAGAATCTTATGTACCTTCAACCGATACATTTATTGAAAAAGATGCATCGATTAATGAACATATCGAACAAATGCGACTTTCGGCAACAAAATCTTTATTGGAACGCCGTGATGTCGTCATTGTCGCTTCGGTTTCGGCGATTTATGGCTTAGGTGCGCCAGAAACTTATATGTCAATGATTCTGCATTTAACTAAAGGTACGATTACCGATCAGCGCTCGATATTAACTCGTTTGGCTGAATTACAATATACGCGTAATGACCTTGGATTTAGTCGTGGTACTTTTCGAGTTCGTGGTGATGTCATCGATATTTTTCCGGCTGATTCGGATGAACTTGCGGTACGGGTAGAATTATTTGATGATGAAGTCGATCGAATCACATTATTTGACCCATTGACAGGTAATAGCGTTAATGAGGTATCACGTATTACAATTTATCCAAAAACGCACTATGTTACACCAAGAAACATTATGGAAAATGCGATTGCTCAAATTAAGCTCGAACTTAAAGAGCGTCAGAAAGTATTACTTGATAATCAACGGCTGTTAGAAGAACAACGTTTAACGCAACGTACGTTATTTGATATTGAGATGATGACCGAATTAGGCTATTGCTCGGGTATCGAAAACTATTCTCGGTTTTTATCACAACGCAAACCGGGCGATCCACCGGCAACGTTATTTGATTATCTACCGGCTGATGGATTATTGTTTATTGATGAATCCCATGTTGCTATTCCACAACTAGGTGCAATGTATAATGGCGACCGTTCACGTAAACTTAATTTGGTTGAATATGGTTTTCGTTTGCCGTCAGCGTTGGACAACCGTCCATTGAAATTTTCTGAATTTGAAAATATTATGCCGCAAACAATTTATGTATCGGCAACACCGGCAAAATATGAAATCGAAAAATCGGGTGGTGAAATCATCGAACAAGTGGTTAGACCAACAGGCTTGCTAGATCCTATTATTGAAATAAGACCGGTGGCAACGCAAGTTGATGACTTGCTTTCTGAAATTAAAATCCGCATGCAAAATGAAGAGCGGGTATTAGTTACCACCTTAACCAAAAAAATGGCAGAAAATCTAACCGATTATTTATCGGAGCATAATGTGAAAGTGAAGTATTTGCATTCTGATATTAATACGGTTGAACGTATGGAGATTATTCGGGATTTACGGTTAGGCAAGGTAGATGTGCTTGTTGGAATTAACTTATTACGTGAGGGATTAGATATTCCTGAAGTCTCACTTATTGCGATTTTAGATGCTGACCGAGAGGGTTTTTTACGTTCTGAAAGTTCTTTAATTCAGACAGTTGGACGTGCAGCGCGTAATGTAAATGGTAAAGCGATTTTGTATGCTGATAAAATTACGCCAGCAATGCAAAAAACCATTGATGAAACCGCTCGACGTCGAAAAAAACAGGAAGATTTTAATACTGCACATGGCATTACACCAAAATCAGTACGTAAAGAGATTAAAGATATTTTAGAAGCAGGATTAAGCACTAAAAAATCAACGGCGAAAGTCCAAGCTTTTGAACCGGGTAAACCGTATCATTATGTCTCTGTCAAAGAGGTTCAAGCCAGAGTGAAAGAGCTTGAAGCAATGATGTATGAAGCAGCACAAAATCTTGAATTTGAAAAAGCAGGTGTGTTGCGTGATGAAATAAAAAAATTACGTGCAGATTTTATTAAGGTTTCTTAATTAATCATCTTATAAGGAATAAATGATGACAATAACACGAATTGATCCAGCAGATCGTTGGTCTGAAGCGGTAATACACAATGATGTAATTTATTATACCAGTGTACCGACTAATTTAATCAATGATGCTTATGCACAAACTAAAAGTGCACTGGCTGAAATAGATAATATGTTAGCCAGAGCAAATAGTGATAAAACACAGCTTTTAGATGTCACCATTTTTCTTGCCAACAAAAGTGATTTTACCGCAATGAATAAAGCATGGGATGAATGGGTAGCAAATGGCAGTGCACCCGTTCGTTGTACGGTACATTGTGCGCTGATGGTGGAAGCGTATCTGGTTGAAATAAAAGTTATTGCTGCGGTTAAAGCGTAAATTCAAATTGATGCACATGCTACCTTTGTTATGTAGGCAAGGGTGGCATGGTGTATATCCTTAACGATCCTTTTTATCCCCAATCATAAAATTTTAGTGTATACTTTATCTACTTAATCTTTTAAATATTCATACAATTTTCTATGCGTATTCAACCTAAAATTGCTATTGTTATGGGCTCCAAAAGTGATTGGGCAACGATGCAACATGCTGCTGATGTGCTTGATACACTCAGTATTCCTTATCATGTTGAAGTCGTTTCTGCTCATCGTACTCCAGATAAACTGTTTCAATTTGCTCAAGACACTAAGCAAAAAGGCATTGATGTGATTATTGCTGGTGCTGGCGGTGCAGCTCACTTACCGGGTATGTTAGCGGCTAAAACACTTGTCCCTGTGCTGGGTGTACCCGTTCAAACCGCGGCTTTAAGTGGGGTAGATAGTCTTTATTCAATTGTGCAAATGCCTAAAGGCATTCCTGTTGGTACGCTAGCGATTGGTAAAGCTGGGGCAGCAAATGCCGCTTTACTTGCTGCGCAAATTCTTGCCCTGCATGATGCCGATATTTTCCAACGATTATCCCTTTGGCGATTAAGCCAAACGGATGATGTCCTTAATCATCCCGATCCGCGAGTTGAAGATTAACATGACAATGAAAACGGTATGTGTACTTGGTAACGGGCAATTAGGACGAATGTTAAGACAAGCGGGTGAGCCTTTAGGGATAAAAGTCTATCCTGTTGGCATAGATGTTGAACCCGATTCAATTCCTTATCAACAGTCGGTGATTACTGCTGAAATTGAACGTTGGCCTGATACGCCTTTTACCAAACTTTTAGCTAACCATCCTCATTTTGTTAATCGCCATGTATTCCCTATTATTGCCGATCGTTTAACGCAAAAACAGTTACTCGATGGACTTGGTCTACCAACGGCGAAATGGCACTCACTTGAACATCAACAACAGTGGACAAATCTGTTTGCTCAGTTAGGACAACATTTGATTGTCAAACGTCGAACAGGCGGATATGACGGTCGTGGTCAATGGCGAATTAACGATGAAAATAACGTCAATATACCCGATGAAGTTTATGGACATGCGATCGTTGAGCAAACTATTAAATTTGAAAAAGAAGTTTCACTAATTGGGGCTCGTAATGCTAATGGGGACAAAGTTTTTTATCCATTGACTAACAATTTACATCAAGACGGTATTCTAAAAATGAGTGTTGTCTTACCCGATGAATACAAAACATTACAGTCAAAAGCTGAACACATGTTATCGGCTATTATGGATAAACTAAATTATGTGGGCGTCATGGCGATGGAATGTTTTTTGATGGGTAATGAGTTGCTCATTAACGAACTGGCGCCTCGTGTGCATAATAGTGGGCATTGGACACAAAATGGTGCTTCAATTAGTCAATTTGAACTGCATTTAAGGGCTTTATTAGGATTGCCACTACCTAAGCCAGATGTCTTTACCCCTTCAATTATGGTGAATTTAATCGGTACAGAACTCAATAAAAAATGGTTATCGATTGATTTAGTGCATCTGCATTGGTACGAAAAGGAAGTTCGAGTTGGGCGTAAAGTAGGGCATATCAATTTAACGCATGATAATCCAGATAAATTAAAGCAAACATTAACTAATTTGATATCGTTTTTACCTGTAGAATATCAATCGGCTATTGAATGGGCAGAACAGAAACTATAATAATATGAATACAAGGGATTGAGTATGATCGACTTCAATAAAAAAATTAACTATCAACGTAGCGCAAGCAAAACCCGAGAAAAGATAACCAATCTCTACTCAATAATTCGTTGTTTCGAAAGCGATCGAGGAAGGATCCTTAACTCTGCTGCGATTCGCCGTTTACAGCAAAAAACACAAGTTTTTCCATTAGAGCGTAATTCAGTTGTCAGAACACGATTAACCCACTCCATGGAAGTACAACAGGTAGGGCGTTATATTGTTAAAGAGATCATTCATCGTCTTAGCAACGCCGGAAAATTGGCACAATTGGGATTAGAACAAGTTATTATGCCGATTGAAAGTTTGGTTGAAATGGCTTGTTTAATGCATGATATTGGTAATCCTCCTTTCGGACACTTTGGTGAAAAAGCAATTAACCAATGGTTTGGCTCACGATTAAAAATTCATGCATCATCTTATTATCCTGTGCTTGAAATACAAAAAACGGATAATACTGAGCTTCAGGAGTTAAAAAGTAAAATCCGTCAAGACTTATGCAATTTTGAAGGTAATGCACAAGCCATACGATTAGTTCATACCATTTTGCGATTAAATCTCACCTATTCGCAAATTGCATCAATATTAAAATATTCCAAACCAGCCTATTGGTTGCGTGAAGTTCCTGTTAAATTCTCCTATTTGATGAAAAAACCGGGATATTACTTATCTGAAGAGCCTTTTATCAAAGAGTTATCTGAACAACTTGATATTGAACCTTTTCACCGTTATCCACTCACTTATATTATGGAAGCAGCAGATGATATTTCTTACTGTATTGCCGATCTTGAAGATGCGGTAGAAAAAAAATTATTTTCTGTACAACAACTTTATGAATATTTAAAGGACGCTTGGGGGCCAACCAAACCTGGTGATCTTTTTGATAAAGTTGTCGAGCGTTCATATGAAAATCTAAGACAAAATCAATTTAATGCGATAGCTATTGGGCAATTTTTCATGTATTTACGTGTTAACACTATCACAAAACTTGTCCCTCATGCTGCTGAGCGTTTTATTGAAAATATCGAGGAGGTATACCATGGTTCATTTAATAATGCGCTCTTGGAAGGTAACGGGGCTGAATATAAATTATTAAATATCTTTAAAACGGTTGGAGTTAAATATGTTTTTAATCATGAATCTGTTGAAAATATTGAATTACAAGGTCACCGAATTATCAGTGGATTGTTAGATATCTATAGTCCTTTACTCGATATGCCAACCCATGATTTTTTAAAATTAGTAAAAGACGATAATCACAAAGAATACCCGATTGAAACACGGCTTTATCATAAACTTTCCGCTAAACATCGGGATGCTTATCAACAAGCTATTAAGAATAAAGATGAAACGAAAGACACTTTTCAAAGTTGGGAGTTCTATTATCGTTGTCGTTTGTTGCAAGATTATATTAGTGGCATGACTGATCACTTTGCTTATGATGAATACCGCAAGTTAATGGTGACCTTCTAATCAAATTAATGAATAGATTAAGAGGCACTACAAAAACGCAATAGCACCAGATTAGTGCATCAAACGCTATCAAGTCAAATTTTCTTGATAACCAAATTGAGCTTATCAGCTCAATCATTTGTTATTCAATTCATGTTTTTATACCTGCATGAAAAGGCTTCATTATTGCTTATCTAAAATCACAACAAATTAATCTTAATCAAAGCTGGCATAACCTTTGCATTATGTTGATTACCCATAGTAAAAGATGAGGAGTTACACAGATGAAATTAGTGACTGTTGTGATTAAACCTTTCAAATTAGAAGAGGTCAGAGAATCACTTTCAAATATTGGTATCACTGGATTAACTGTTACAGAAGTAAAAGGGTTTGGGCGGCAAAAAGGTCATGCCGAACTTTATCGAGGTGCAGAATACACTGTTAATTTTTTACCTAAAGTAAAAATAGAGTTAGCGATCAGTGACGATCAGCTCGACGAAGCTATTACCACAATTTGTCAGGCGGCTTATACCGGCAAAATCGGCGACGGAAAAATTTTTGTTACGCCATTGATGCACGTTGTTCGGATCCGAACGGGTGAAACCGATGAATTAGCACTATAAATAGGGATAATATTATGTTGAAAAAAGTAATTTTAGTGTTTGGATTATTGGTTTCTGGTTCAGTATTGGCTAATGAAGTTCCTATTGCTGATAAAGCAGATAATGGTTTTATGATGATGTGTACTGCACTGGTACTATTTATGTCTGTACCGGGTATCGCACTCTTTTATGGTGGATTATTACGTTCTAAAAACGTGTTATCCATGTTGTCACAAGTATTGGTTACCTTTTCATTAATCACCGTACTTTGGATAACGTATGGCTATACCTTATCCTTTGGTCAAGGAAATTGGTTTTTTGGTAATTTCGATCATTTTTTATTGATTAGTGTGAAGATAACGGACTTGTCAGGAACGATTTATGAGTTGATTTGGATCGCTTTTCAAGGCTCTTTTGCCTGTATTACCTGCTGTTTAATACTGGGTGCTTTTGCGGAACGTATTCGATTTTCAGCAGTATTAATTTTTATGGTAATTTGGTTTACATTCGCCTATATACCGATGGCTCATATGGTTTGGGGCGGGGGGATATTAGGCGATGAAGGGTCATTAGATTTTGCTGGTGGTACGGTGGTTCATATTAATGCATCAGTTGCCGGATTAATTGGCGCCTATCTGCTCAAAAATCGTATCGGTTATAATCGTGAGCCCTTAAAACCTTTCAATTTACCTTATGTGTATTTAGGGGCAGCAATTCTTTATATAGGCTGGTTTGGTTTTAATGCGGGATCGGCAACACAAGCAGATGAGATTGCCAGTCTAGCTTTTATTAATACGGTTGCAGCAACGGCAGCGGCCGTTTTAGCGTGGACAATTGCCGAATGGGTGTTGCGAGGTAAACCATCATGTTTAGGCGCTGCTTCAGGGATCATTGCTGGATTAGTTGGCATAACGCCAGCCGCAGGATTTGTCGGCGTTGGTGGCGCAATGTTAATTGGTTTGATTTGTGGTTTTGCCGGTGTTTGGGGCGTATCTTCTCTTAAAAAAATGTTAAAAATTGATGACACCTGTGATGTATTTGGGGTACATGGCGTCTGTGGTATTGTAGGTTGTCTGCTAACTGGCATATTTACAGCAGAATCGTTAGGCGGTATTGGTTATGCTCAAGGCATGAATATGCTAAGCCAACTAGGAATCCAATTTTTGAGTGTGATTACCTGTGTTGTTTGGACAGCTATTATCGCATTTGTTGCCTATAAAATTGCCGATTTGTCGGTTGGATTACGCGTATCAGAAGAGCATGAGCGGGAAGGATTGGATATCAATAGCCATGGCGAAAGTGCCTTTAACAGTTAATTTTAATTATTCTTTATATTTATCCTAACAAACTAACTTATTAAATAAATTACAGGGCTGGTACCCTGTAATTTATTATACGTATTATTAATTATTGTTAAAACAGTTTTTTAATCATCCCAAAGCATAATGGCATTATCTTCAGTTAAGATTAAAGGTGGAGCAAACAAATGTTCTTTTATTTGTGTTGGGATCACATCAACATCACTTAGATCAAGTTCAACATCTGGGTATACTTTAGCCATTTCTTTTAATCGAGTACCAAGTAATTCCTTTACTTTATTGGACTCTTTAGCCAAAGCTATCTCATCTTTTAGCATACCGATTTGTTTTTCATGATGTTCTGATTCAAATACTTCGCCAAATATAAATGAAAACTCTTTATTGTTACGAAAAGTATTTTTTTCGTTATACTCTTTTTCTTTATACTCTGTATGATGTAATTTAAGCTCCTTGATACGTAGTGCAATAATGTCATCAACGCAATCCGGATAATTTAATTTAGAATCTAAATAGCTTAAAGTGTTTTGTTTAGTTACTGACTCACTGCTTTGTACTAATGTAAATAATGGTTTTTTATGTGTCTTCATTCTATAACTTCCTTTCTATTTCAGGACAATAATATAACAATGTATCGGACAATGAAAAAAACGATTGTTACTTGTTTTCTGTGAATACTTTTTTAAGGTATTACAACAGTATTAAATAACTAAATTTCCAAATTTTTGTTAGTTTTTCCTTCATAACAAATTGTTTAAATGCTATTTAAGTTTGATAATTCAAATGACAAAACAATAATTTTTTGCTCAATTTTCTGTAAGCTTGCGCTTACACTTTTAACGCCTCCTTCTTAATAGCTTTAATTAAGTAGCTATAATTAAAATTATATAAAAATCAATGCTAAATAATAAAAGTCAAATTGACTAAATTACTTCTAATGAGATAGTAAATCTGGATTTTCAATGATAAATAAACAAATTATTTATCAATAAAATGATAATTTTTAGCTTGGTAAAAGCTAAAACTAATTAATAATATCATTATAAAATATTTTAAATTTCTGAGTGCCCCATTAAAAATGACTAGATTTTTGAGTAATAAACGACTCAACATGTTATATTGATAACAATTTTCAAGGGGTATTATTAATTTCGATTTGATAATATCATGTGGCTTAATAATTCCTTTTGTTACAGCCGCTTCCGGAAATGATTTATATTGATAAGGAATACATCTTACTAATCTGTGATCAAAATCCTTTACGCCTAATTTATTTACTACTAATGTAATATTTAGTTCTTCTTCGACTGTTATTACATTAATTTCAAACCAATTCATTTTACCCAAATTTTTTTGGATAATAATTATATGGTGGTGTTGTAACAAATTTTCAAGGCCTGTAAATATCATATTTTGTTCCTTGTATCATTTTTAATAAAAAAACATTTCATGTAGAAACAAGAGCAAATAACTCATTATTAAACGCTTCTTAAATATTATATTCATATATTTCAGCGTATTAAGAAACAATGACTTCTAATAATGCATAAAAATAATTTGGTGAAAATAAAAGAACTGACTGCAATATAGCTTTTTAAAAAAAATATTAATTTTAGTCTTGATATTGATATTAAAAGGAAAATTTAAAAACCGATTCATTATAATTTCTATTGTTCTAATGGTTATGGTATTGATTACTTCAACACAATTAGTGTTGGTTATAATTCTAGCTATATTTGCATAAAAATTATTTGATATTACTAATCTTATCCATTTACTTATAGAATAATAGATGAAAAAATAACGTTTGAAATTGATATAAACAAATAAGAATAACTCAATGATTAATAGTAATAAAATCAGTGTTAGCAAATTCATATTGTCCAATTTCAAAGCGGTTAAACATTGTTATTATTAGATGTTTTTGATTATTATTTGACAAATGATAAATAAACAACTTAACATGAATTAAATTCATCCCAAAAAGTAATTTAAAGCCAACATTACTACTTTCTTCTAATTCTACCCGACATGAATGTTTGTAAATGTAAAGATGTGGCCCTAAAACTGCTAGTAAAAGTTTTAAAAAACGAAGTACAGGAGAAGTTACAGATGTATGATGAAAATAATTATTTAACTCAAAATCGTATTATCAATCGTTACCAATTGGCAAAATTACATACCTTTGAGTCGGTAGCAAGACATCTTTCTTTTGCTTTAGCTGCTGAGGAACTTTGTATTAGTCCTAGTGCCGTTAGCCATCAAATCAATAAATTAGAAGATGAACTTGGATTTAAGTTATTCCAACGATTTCATAGACGTATTGAGTTGACCTATAACGGAAAAAATTTATTTAGTGCTGTAAAAAACTCACTACGTAATTTAAATCAAGAAATTTTGGGGATAACGAATCAAGAAGCAGCAGGGACATTAACGATTTATGCAAAACCTTCATTTACTCAGTGTTGGTTAATACCTAAATTATCGGAATTTAATCGCCAATACCCATATATTAGTTTAAATATTTTATCTGGAAATGAAGTAAGTAACTTCAATCGCCATCGTATTGATTTGGCCATCTATTTTGATGCTTTACGCTATGAGGAAATCGTTTATGATCATTTAATGAATGAGTCAATCGTTCCGGTTTGTAGTCACGCTTATGCACTGAAACAAGACTTATATGATAATGTTGAGAAATTAAATAACTGTACTATATTGCACGATAGCCAAGCATGGGGGCATGACTCAATGTTAGAAGAGTGGAAAACATGGGCGAATAATTTTTCATTATCATTTGATTTTAACGATATGCGGAAAATGATATTTGATCGTTCTGATTTAGCTGTATTGGCAGCGATTAATCATGCTGGAGTTGCAATGGGTAGAAAACAATTAATTACTAAATATTTAGAAACACAGGAACTTATCATGCCATTTCCACAAATGGAGTTTTTATGTAAACAAAGGTACTATATACTGAAACCACAAACCAAGTATAACCCTAAAGCAGATATCTTTATCCAATGGCTTAAACGCCATATTTAATGTAACCAATGATTTGAATATAAATTTCAAAAATTTCTATTGATTTCGATAGTCGTTATGAGTATTCTTTTTAAAAAAGGATTTTTAGGATAAAGGAATATAATGAACGCCAATCAAAGCCAATCTATAATTAAATTACCATTAATATTTATTGTTTTCTTAATTTTACTAGACTTTTTTGTACCCATTTCTGTATCTTTCTTCACTAATCCTGAAGGAATTATAGATTCTTATTTTCAATATATAAAAGACAGTTTTAATTATTATATATTTTGTTTTTATTGTAATTTTGGTTTTTATATTTTATTTTTTGTCACCGCAATTTTGTGTTGTCAAACTTATCGTTTACATCTACTACGTCGAGATTTGTGGCGAGTTCTTATAATTGCGACTGTTTTATTTGGGACATCACATAAATTAATAAATTTGTTATATGAACTGAAAATTAAATGTGATGATTTTATCATCCATAATTTTTCATTTATATTTGATAAGTATAGAACTATAGGTTTAGGTGATTTTTTTAGATGGTTTATACGTTTAATCAGTTCTATTAACATATTTACAGCAATTATATTTTTTATAAATTTGGTTTTTTATGTTTTTGCAAAAAAAAATCTAAACCTAAGACAGACTTTTCAAGCTGATCTTTCAGAAAAAAATAAAATAAATTGTTTCAACTATTCTGTTCTCATGATCATTCCAAGTGCAATGTTTGTCATTATAAACAATTTTCAGTCATTTGTAGATATTCTTCTTCACAAAAATTATCAATTATTGTTTATAAATATTTTTGGCTCACTCTTAACGATTTTAATACAATACCTAGTTACCTATTTTTCCGTATATAAAACTTTTTCAAGTATTGATTCATTAATAAACATTAAAAAATTAATTATAAGTATGCTTCTTTGTGTAACAATTTCAAGCTTTTTATGTGGTGTTTTACCTATTTGCATTTATGAAATTATATTAAGAAATAAATTAAGAGCGTCCTATAAGAGTATCAATTTTGAAAATTTGAATGCAATAATCTTAGGATGTATTATATGTAGTTATTTAGTTGTGTCTTGCATCTTAAGTCGATATTTAGTTAAAAGAATATGTGTGGATAACTCTTAAAAAAAGGCGTTATCATGCGCCTTTTTTTAAATTTTTAAAATTTAATAGTGTAATAGCTGAAAGAATAATAATCACTCCAATCCATTGCACTAACAAAACGGATTCTTTTAAATAAAAATAGGAACATGTTACCGCAACTGGAAGTTCTGCGGCTGAAAGTATAGCACTTAATGAAATGCCTATTTTGGGCATACCTACGGAAAATAAGAAAGGCGGTAAAACAGTGCCTAATAATGCCAGTAAAAAGCCTAACTGATAAAGAGGATCTAAAAGATTAAGTTTGAAAAAGAATAACGGTGGAAAAATTAAGAATGTAACAATGCAAGCACCTGTGATCATTAGAGCACTTTTTTCCAATGTTGGTAAATCGTTGCCAATATTACTGCTCGTTGTAATAAATAATGAATACATCAATGCTGCTAAAAAGCCGAAAAAACATCCTGCCAAATTTAAACGAAACGTTTCATTAAGAATGCCTGCTGCTAAGCAACTCCCTACGATAATAATGCCAACTGTTACAATTTGAATAGAACTAGGACGATTTTTAAATATAGCAAAATCAATAATAATGCTGATCGATAAATATTGCATTAGTAAAATGATAGCAATAGATGCCGGAACTAATTGAACGCACTGATAGTAACAAATACCGACTAAACCGGGAAAGACACCAACAATACATACTTTCCATTTTTTTGTTGATTGATGTTTTTTAGTTGATGAGTTTTTGGATTTCTTAAGGAATCTAACAATGATATGGATTCCCCATAAAATAAGCATACCCAAAAAACATTGTACACCTGTAATTTCGCCTAATGTATATCCAGCTTTATAAGAAGTTTTTACAATAGAGGAAAGTACCCCAAAGCTACATGCGCCTAAAAACACTAAAAAACCGCCTAAAAATTTTTCTTTCATAGTTATATCTCAAAACTTTTAACAACAATTTTGTCGATAATTATCGACAGACTAAAATACACAGGGTCAGACAACCCTGTGTTTCATTCTGTTCATTAAATTAATTATGATAATGAATACGAATTGATTTGATTTAGATAATAAACATTTTTTTATAATCCATTATATTAAATGATTAAGCTACTGCTTAATTTGTTTATTGCTTATATGGTGATAGTTAAAACTATAATAAAATAGGATAGCTAATATTAATGCATAAGATGCAAAAATTAGCCATATCATTTGCCAATCTTTAACTCCGTTATGAGTAAACATATCAACTACAAATCCACTTAATATTGAACCTAAGTAAGCACCAACCCCATTTACCATGGTCATAAATAGACCTTGTGCGCTTGCACGTATACTTGATTTGACTTCTTTTTCAATAAATATTGAACCGGATATATTGAAGAAGTCAAATGCACAACCATAAACTATCATCGATAGCATTAATAAAACAAAACCAAGAGGTGTTGGATCACCAAATGCAAACAGACCAAATCTTAAAGTCCAAGCTATAAGGCTTATCATTATCACTTTTTTAATCCCTAATTTTTTGAGGAAAAATGGGATAGTTAGGATAAATGCAACCTCAGCCATCTGTGATACAGAAGATAAAATAGCAGGATATTGCGAAATTAAGCTATCTTTAAATTCAGGGATTTTATTAAAATCACGTAAAAAAGTCGTACCAAAAGTATTAGTGATTTGTAAAATAGCGCCAATTAACATTGCGAATAAAAAAAACACTGCCATTGTTGGTTTTTTGAAAAGTATAAATGCGTCTAATCCTAATCGAGAATGCCATGATTGTTTTAGCATTTTATCGATAGTAATTTGGGGTAACGTTATACTGTAAATGACGAGTATAATTGATGCGATGCTAGCGACATAAAGTTGGGCATGACTCTGTTCTAATTTTAGTAGACTAATTATCCACATTGCAATAATAAAGCCTACAGTACCAAATACCCTAATTTTGGGAAATGCTTTCATTGAATCAATATTATTATTATCTAAACAGTGATAACTAATCGAATTAGATAATGCAATTGTCGGCATAAATGCAAAAGCATTAGCTAACATGACCCAAAATAGAGGAGTAGAATGTGTGATCGATGCCGCATAAAAAAGTACAACCGCACAGATTGAATGGCATAGCATATATAAGTATTTAGGTTGCAAAAATTTATCGGCAATAATGCCAATAATACATGGCATTATTAATGCTGCAAGTCCTTTTGAACTAAATACAAATCCAATTTCAGCTCCAGTAAAGTGTAACGTGTTACTCATATACGAACCAAAAGTTACTAGCCAGCTTCCCCAAATAAAATATTGGAAAAACATCATTATTTTCAATCTATTGCTTATGTTCATTACTGATACCTAATATAAAGTAAACCCTTAATACAACATCACAACAATAACAAAGTTAATTAAAAACGGGCTATAGTCTTACTAATTAATTGTAAAAAAGTTGATTTTACACGTTCTGCTGTCTCAATCACTTCTTCATGTCCAAGCGGCTGATCCAAAATACCACAAGCCATATTAGTTAAACAGGATATACCTATCGTTTTAATCCCTGAGTGATGTGCAATAATTGCTTCAGGAACCGTTGACATACCGACAGCGTCAGCACCTAATACGCGGATCATTCTGATTTCGGCTGGTGTTTCATAAGTTGGTCCTGTCCACCAAGCATAAACACCTTGGCGTAAGGTAATATTGAGTTCTTTAGCAACCTCTAAAACGGTTGAACGTAATTGTTTATTATAAAGTTCACTGACATCTAAAAAACGTACGCCTAGCTCGTCGTTATTCGGTCCAATTAACGGATTATTTGCCGTCAAATTAATATGATCAGTAATCAGCATCAAATCACCAGGATTAAAACTGGTATTCACTGCCCCACAAGCATTAGTGATAATCAGTTTTTCAACGCCCAACATTTTCATAACCCGCACAGGAAAGGTGACTTGATCTAAGGAAAATCCCTCGTAGTAATGAAAACGTCCTTTCATAGCAACCACTGTTTTATCGCCGCTTTGACCAATAACTAATTCATTAGAGTGTCCTACAGCAGCAGATTTTGCAAAATGTGGTATTGTGTCATAAGGAATATGGATTGCATCTTCAAGCGTATCGGCAAAAGGACCTAATCCTGACCCTAATATAATACCAATAGTTGGTTTTTTATTGGTTTGTTGTTGAATATAGCTAACCGCTTGTTGAATATCAGATGTTTGATGCATGGATGTATCCTTCAATTGTCTGTAGATGTTCGTGAGTATAAATTTTGATGATAATTCGTCTTTTCTGGATTACTGTACTATTCATAATTTCATTTTGAGAATGTATGGTTGCGTTATTACATATGACACGCCCCCTAAAATCGCAGTAGTATGTCATATCTTAAAAAATAATTAATCATCTTTTTTTAAAAACGAGAAAAAGATCACATAAAATTCATATTTAAATTCGTGTTTTTACTTATTCGCGTATACGATGACTACCTGAATAAATCACCCCTTTTTCATTTTTGAAAAAACCGATTAAGGTTAGATTACTTTTAACTGCCATATCTACAGCAAGCGATGTTGCAGCAGAAACAGCCATTAATATTTCAATTCCACAATTAATGGTTTTTTGTACCATTTCATAACTGGCTCGGCTTGATACGACAACAATAGTTTCAGAAAAATTCGAATTATTTCTGAGTTGTTTAGCTCGAAAACCTAATAGTTTGTCCAGTGCAACGTGTCGTCCTATATCTTCGAAGCCAGCAATGAAATTACCTTGTAAATCAAGCAAGATTGCAGCATGGGTACACCCTGTTTGTTCACCCACGGGTTGGACACGTTTTAATGCCGACAATACTTGATTAAATTGGGATAAATTAATGGAATGATTTGAAGATAAAATAGGCAATAAGGTGCAGACTTGGTCTATCTGTTCAGTACCGCAGATACCGCAACCTGTTCGACCGGTAAGGTTTCGGCGTTTTTGTTTAAGCTCAAAAAAACGTCGTGATGAGAGTTCAATATGAACTTCATAACCATTAATTACTTTGATAATTTCAATATTGTAGATTTCATCGATGGATTGAATAATACCTTCTGTTAATGAAAAACCGATAGCAAAATAGTCTAGATCTTTAGGAGTTGCCATCATGACAACATGTGAAATACCGTTATATACCAAAGCAATGGGGGTTTCTATAGCTAAAACATCATGTTCTGAATGGATTGATTGATTACTGTTAAATTTTTTAACCGTAATATTTTCTAAACCAATTGTCATAGACTTTCTCTGGCTATCTGTTATAACTGAACGTTAAGGCTATCTAAATAGCCACTTTTTGTTATCTAAATTCGATAAAATATTGTATTAGCCTACTTAAAATTAGTTATAAAATTTTAATAATACATCTATAACTTAACGCTAATAGTTACTTATTATGATAAAATAGGCATCTATAATCAATTGATAATTTGTGATGAAATTATGTCATTAAATGAAATTACGCATACAATAATGCAATTTATTGAAAATCACCAAATCTGGGCTTTGCCAATTATATTTTTATTAGCATTTGGTGAATCGTTAGCTATTATTTCGTTAGTGGTTCCCGCAACGGCTATATTATTAGGTGCAGGCGCATTGATTGGTACAGGTACGCTTTCTTTTGTACCTGTATTAATTGCAGCTTCATTAGGCGCCGCTTTGGGGGATTTAATCTCATATTGGTTAGGTAAACATTACCATCATCAAGTCATCCATTCTTGGCCGCTTAAAAACCATCCCAAACTGGTCTTTCGAGCAGAACAGTTTTTTGAACGCTATGGTACCTTAGGCGTTTTTATCGGTCGCTTTTTTGGACCGCTAAGAGCGATAGTGCCATTGATTGCTGGTGCTATGCATATGCCAACCACCAAATTTAATTTGGCTAACATTACCTCTGCACCAATATGGGCTTTTGTACTGTTAGCACCAGGGACTTTTGGTGTACCCTGGTTAGAAACATTGTTTGGTTAAACCGTCCCAACCATATAACTACGACGCCCACTTTTGCGACCCAAAGCTTCTAAATTGGTTTGTAACGGTGGGAAAGGTAGTGTCAGACCTTTTTCACGGTAGGCTTCTAAGATCAATTTATGGATTGCACTTCGTAACACCATGCGATGCCCCATTTCAGCAGCAAAAACACGCAGTTCAAATAATTGAATACCTTCTTGAATATCCACTAAAAAGACCTGTGGTTCAGGGTCTTTTAGAACATATTCGCATTCATCAGAGGCTTTTTGAAGTAATTCTATGACTAGATCACTATCGGCATCGATGGTAGCTGGTATCGTTAGTACAATTCGTGTAATCGAATCAGACAAAGACCAGTTTACCAGTTGTTCTGTAATAAATGCTTTATTTGGCATCACAATCTCTTTTCGATCCCAATCAACAATAGTAATGGCTCGTGTACTAATTTTTGTGATATTTCCTGTAAGATCGCGAATAGTTACGGTATCCCCGATACGAACAGGCTTTTCAAAAAGGATGATCAATCCTGAAATGAAATTAGCAAATATTTCCTGTAAACCGAAGCCTAAACCAACACCAAGTGCTGCAATTAGCCACTGTATTTTTGACCAATCTATCCCAACAAATGAAAATGCAATCGTACAGCCGATCATTAGAATGATATATTTAGAAATTGTTGATATTGCGTAACCTGTTCCTGGTGTTAAATCTAAATGTTGTAAAATACCCAATTCAAGTAAGGCGGGTAAATTTTTAACGAGTTGAACGGTTATTGTCATAACCAATATGGCAATACATAGTGATCCTAAAGTGATATATTGTTCAATTTCTGCTCCATTAACAATGGTGGTCGTCCCCCAAAGCTTTATATTATTCATGAAAGCAAAAGCAGAATGAAGTTCAGACCAGAGTAATATCATACTAATTAATGCAATTAACATAATGATTGAACGTACTAATTGCAATGATTGTGCACTTATCACATCCAAATCAATAACGGGTTCATCGACATTTTCAGACAGATCTTCTTCTGAAGTTTTCGCTCTTTGCATCCGTTCGAGACGGCGTTGTTTAGTTCGTTCAAATTCAATTCGACGTTTTTGTATCCACATCCAACGACGAATCATAAAATAAATGACTAATAATCCACCCCAAATAATGACCGAGGCTTCAAGACGACCTAATAATACTTGCGCTGTTGAGAGATAACCTAAACAGGCAGCAATAATGGCAAGCCAGGGCGCACTTAATAATATAATCCACAAAATATGACTCAGTAAATTATCCCCCATTCCCTTTTTATCAATATAAAGTGGTACGCCTGCGCGGTGAATGGAATTAGTCATGAACACTAATGCAAAACAAAGAATAATAAAAGCGGTACGTCCAATAGTTGCAGCAAATTGACGATTACTAAACTGATCAAAACTCATGACAATCATAACTAATGGTATGACTAACCATACAGATAACCGATAATATTTCATTGCGGCACGAACGCTATGTTCTGACCAACCAAAATGGGTTATAAATAGGCCATTTTGAGATGCCAAATGCGCTGAGATCATAAACACCCATAAAATGGGTGCTGCAGCATTCACACCATACCCGAGAGCAACAGCAACTGGATAATCCCAATTCAGCTGTAATGCATAACCAATAACTGCCCATAATATCGGAACCGGTAAAGCCATAACCACAGAATAAATGACAACTTCTATAGTGAGTGAATAATTATCTTGAGTAACCTTACCAACTCGAGATGCTGACTTATTTAAAAATAGATTGTATTTTAAGCGCATTTTAAAGTGCGCAAAAACTAATAAGAGTGAAATGATTAGTAAAAATAGTGATTTGGGAGTGACCAGTATTTGTATGGTTGCTTTATATAATTGTGATAAGGTATCAATAGAAAAGATAACATAATGTACATCTTTCGCTAAATTCAATGGAAAACTTAATGAAAGCGGATTAACATCGGCAACCCAGAAAAAATAACGATGTGCGGCATCATTAACTTCATCAATAGCATTAATTAATTGTTTATTGGCAATTTTTAATTTGGTCAGTTCCAATATAGTGGTATCTGTGCCTGAAATTAGTGTTTTTAATAATTCTCCTTGTTCGCGTATTAAACGTTTGTATTGCGAAGCTAGCTTGGAATTATTTAGCGAACCGACTATCACGGGATAACGGTCAAGTTCACTAAGACTATTTGAATAATTAAGTTGCTGAACTTTTGCATCGGCAATTTCAGCATCTAGCGCCAAAGATTTTGGCTTTTCAGGTAACCGTAGAAGTTGTTGGCGAAGAGTTTCACCAAGTGCGGTTGAAAAGCTTAACCACTCTCCTTGTTCATCGAGAGTGGCTAACGTATTTTGTACATGCGATATTTGCGTTGTAATATTGTTCTGTTCATTAATTATACTGGTTAAATGTGTTTTTTGATAATCCATATTTTGACGGAGATCTTCATTTTTTTCATTTAATTTTTTGATCACTTCCGAAAGTTGTTCATCATTATTAATCGTCGATAATGATTCTTCCGCCAGCGTAATTGTAGAAAAAAATATTAATAAACAATAAAAAAAACAACGCATCAACATAAACTTAGATCCTTTCGGCCAATTTTTTACCTACACGAGTTGTATCACCTAATTTAAGTTCAGAAGGAAATTCAACTGCATTTGAGGCAAAAAGTGTGATCACAGTTGAACCCAATTTAAAACAGCCCATGTCTTGACCTTTAGATAGTTTAATTTCGCCTGAATAAGTCCAGCGTTTCATGATACCTTCACGTGGCGGAGTAATAATGCCTTCCCATTCAACCTCGATACTTCCGACAATTGTTGCACCAACTAGAATTTGTGCCATAGGACCAAACTCAGTTTCAAACAAGCAGATAACACGTTCATTACGTGCAAAAATATTGGGAATGCTTTCTGTCGTGGCTTTACTTACTGAAAATAGCGAGCCAGGGACATAGATCATTTCTCGTAATATTCCATCACATGGCATGTGAAAACGGTGATAATTTTTTGGAGAAAGGTAAGTAGTTGCATAAGCGCCATTTTTAAAAAATTTGATCATATCAGGATGGCATGCAAGCAATGACTCTAATGTGTAAGTGTGTCCTTTTGCTTGTAATAATTGATTATCTTGGATATTTCCAAATTGGCTTAATATACCATCTGCGGGCATAACAACTGAATTATCAGATGTATCGATAGGACGAGCATCGTCTTTTAATTCACGAGCAAAGAAATCATTAAAAGTTTTATATTCGGTTATATTACTTATTTTAGCTTCACTTAGATCGATTTTATAAAGTTTACAAAAGCCTTTTATCAACCATGTGGTCACTTTTCCCAACGGTTTTTTTGCCAACCATCCAAAGATAACGGTAATTAACTGTTTTGGTAAAAGATACTGAATAATTGCTTTAAGCTGATTTAACATAGATAGCTCTCAAAGTTAGATAAAAAACGGGTCATTATAACAACATTTATTAGGAAAGTATAAAGTGAACTAAATTCGTTTATAGGTAGATTAGCAACTTGTTTTAAATTTCTATTATAAAATCCTGTAATAATGAAGATAAATGATTGCATGGTTTTGTAGTGAATAAAAATTTATATCTAATTACTTTTTGAGTAAAGATTAATTAATGATTGTTAATTAATGATTGTCAATTTGAAAATCTTATTAAAGAAATAGATAAAACTTAACGCTCTCAAAAAAGTCATTTCCGAAGGTTTTAAGATTTAAAAAAAAACAGTTTTACTTGTCAATAATCGCTCAAAAACTCACCGCAAAATTTTGGCATAACTCCTTTTTTTAATTCACTTTTTTATATTTTATAACTAACAAATAACTCAATCTGTAAAAATTTTTTTAGCTTTAATTTTGATTAATCAAGTTCGTTAATTAGTTTTAATTTTCATTGATAAAACTTTAAAAAATAGTCATTTACAATTTTTAAAGATTAATATTAAATGCTAAGCGCAAAAAAGATATGGTTGTTATTTAAATTAATTTTTTTATTTGAAATTTAATAAAAATCAATTTTTTTTATGCGTTTTTGACTGTTAAGTGGAAATTATTTTTATACTGAAAAAAACATTAGTCTCATGATGTTATATCCGAAGTTTCTATATTGGTGATTTAAGCTAATAATTCGATATTCAGTAGTAGTAATAAGATGAAAGTTAACAAAATTAAAAACTCGAACGATTGGCAAGAATCATACAAACAATTTCGAAGCAAAATAGAAATATTGCGTTGTCCTAAATTAGATTATGGATTTAAGTGAGATTAATTAAAATATGAAAAAAAAATATAAATTAGTATGGAACGTATCACTCCAACGATGGATTGTGACTTCTGAAGTATTACGAAATGGAAAATCAAAATTAAAAAAAATATTAGTATTAACAGCATTAATGGGCACTTCCTATGTTTCTTATGCTGATTGTTATGCTGGTAACAAAGCGTATGCTAACCAAGGTTCAACATGCGAATTTTCGAACGGTGATTACTATGGTACTAATATATCTCGCATTGAAGGTGAAAATACAACAGCAATATTTACCGCTGATAAGGTAAAAATGATAAGTCCTTCTTATTCAAGTAATCACACGCTAGCGATAGGCGGCGGTAATGGGGGACCTCAAGTAGAAGGTGGGACGACAATATTTAATGGTGATTTGGAAATTATTGCGGGTAATAAAGTCTCTCGTGGTATTTATATGTACAATAAGGGTAGCTTATTAGTTAAAGGTGATTTAACGATAACTAAAAAAACCCCTACTGGCGCACCTCTGGAAGTTGTAAAAGATAACAATGTGGTAACGGTCAATGGTGTTGCAACGTTTAACACTGATGGTTCTGATGCGATACGTAATGGAGGAAATATTACGTTTAATAATGATCTAATCATTAATAATAGTCAAGTCAGTGGTATTGGAATCAGCTTAGGCAACAAGGATGGAAATGAAAAATATTCAGGAAATCTAACGTTAAATAAAAATACGACAATTACTACCGCTGGAAAGGGGCTCCATTTATGGTATGGAACCTTAACGAATAATGGAATTATCACCTTAAATTCAAATAATGATATATCAATAGTCCATGCCGCTGTCATGGGTGATGATACGACAACATTTAACAATAATGGAACACTGACATCAGATCCGACTTCGACATCAATTGAAAATATGTTTATTCATGAAGGTACCGGTACATTTATTGTAAATAATAGCATAAATGGGGATCTTTCATTTGATAAAGGCTCATTATTTAAAAATATCACACCAGGTACCATCAATATTAATAATGCAGGAAAACTTAGCGGAACAATGGATGCTAATGTAGGTACCATCAACCTAGATAATACTGGTCAATGGTATATTAATGGTAACTCAAATTTAAATAATGTCATTAACGCTGGTGTCATTTCATTTGTTCATAATTCACCAACTGAATATCATGTTATGGATGTTAAAGGTAATTATGTTGGAAAAAACGGTACCGTGAAAATGCATACTGTATGGGACGCAGCTGATAATGAAATCGATGGAAATACTCTGTCTGATGTAATAAAAATTAACGGTTCTGCAACTGGAAATACAGTAATTATCCCTGTTTCAGAAACTGGAAAAGAAAATATAATTGAAGGTGATATTAAAACTTTAGAAAAAATCGTAAGCTCTGTTCCTGTTGTTTATGTTTCTGATAGTAATGGTGAAACGGCTTTCACTGGGACTGCAAAAACAAATGGCGCAGTTGAAGTTCAGTTAGCAAAACATACAACCGACAATGGCGATGAATATTTTTGGACTATGTCGACAAATGCTAAGCCTAATTATGAAAATCTACGTTCAAACGCCAAGAATGCTAAGCTAATTTATGCCAATTCTGTAGCGGGTTATACACTTATGCCTCGTGTTAATTTAGAACAAGGATATTCAAGCATTGCTAGTTTGAGGGAACGCCGTGGTGATTTAACGTGTTCTGATTGTAGTAATCTTAGCGACAATCATACTTGGGGGCGTTTCTTTGGTAAACATCATAAACAAGATGGTAAACAACGGTTGAACCTTGATGCCAATATTTATGGCTTACAAATTGGGCATGATTTTTATGTAAAACAGTTAAGCAACCAAAATATAGTTATGCTTGGTGGTTATTTAGCTTACACAAATGCAAATACTGATTTTTCTGATAAATATCATGCTAAAAATGGTGTTATTGCTCATGATAAAAAAACAGGAAATGGTAAATCAGAAAACATCAGTCTAGGTTTAACCAATACCTATTTTACTAATAACGGTGGGTATTTAGATTTAGTGGGGCAATTATCCTATTTAACTAACAAATATCATGCAAAAAATAGCCATAATCCTAATAGTCAACATGGTTGGGCTACAGCATTATCAGCAGAGGTTGGTCAATCTTTTTCATTATTTGACAAAAGTTGGTCAATTGAACCACAGGCTCAACTGATTTATCAATATCTTAATTTAAGTAGTTTTAAGGATAACGTTCGCCATGTCGATCAGAATGCTCAAGATGGTTTACGTAGTCGCCTTGGATTAAAATTATCTTATCAAGATGATAGTCGAGTTACTCAACGCAAATCTTTTTATGCGATTGGTAATTTATGGCATGATTTTGTTAATCCAGAAAAAACTAAAATTGGTCGTGATAGAATTAGTGAAAAGTTTGCGCATACTTGGGCTGAATTAGGTATTGGTATGCAATTACCGATAATAACAAACATGAATATCTATAGTGATGTTCGTTATGAACATAGTTTAGGTAGTACTACGCGTCAAGGCTTTTCAGGTAATGTAGGAATGATAATTGGTTGGTAGTGATTAAGATGATCAGCTAATTAATACCAAAGGGTCGTACAGCATTTTGCAATAATGTTGTGCGATCTTTTTAAAAATAAGATTCAAAACGTTTTCCCCATCAATTTACTATTTTATCGCTTTCCTAAATCAGGAACTAATCCTAAAATATTTTTAACTCAACCTGTTAGACAATTATTTGTTTAAGATAATATTGTTTTGTATATTTAAAAAGCAGATTAGGTATTAAGTATGTTATTCAATATCGAGTCTAAAGGAATTAAAAGGTTAATCTATATCTATTTAGATATTTGTTTAAAATCGAAAGGCGGGAGTCGTTATCTCGGTATTATTTTTGAATTATCTATCATTAATCCAAATGCATTATGATTAATCAATATGAATTTTTACCGTTTTTAAAACTGACTAAAATAGATTTTTATTGTCTTGATTTATAAAAGATTATTTGGAAATTTTCGAAAAAAAATGCTTTCAAACTTCTGCAAAATTTTAATCTCATGAATAGATTTAGAAATAAAACAGCGGAAATTTCTATTTATTTAAAGAACTTACATCAGTAAGTTCTTTATTAATAATTAAAACGTCTACCACATAAATATCAGTTGATATTATGTGGTAGACATTATCATTACCAGTTTACTTTCAGACCAATATCACCTCGGAAGCTTTGACGTTTACTACCCCCAAAGTTATGCTCACTACGGATATCCCCATAAAGTTCGCTTTGACTGGTCACAGGTATATTTAATCCTAAACCGATTTCACCCCAAGTTTTATTAAACTTTTCGTTAATTTTGTCATGTCCAATTTTGACGTCATCTGGGCTATAGAAATCATGTAAAATATTACCGATAGCATAAATCGAAGTACTTCGGCTTTCATTATCATTGGCGTTATAAGCAATCATTAAACCAACTCGCCCACGTAACGTATCTGGATTATTCTGATCAACATGACGAACATTATCTTTAAAACTGTCAAGTTTCAGATATTGATAAATCAATTGTGTTTGAGGTTCGATAGACCAACTTGTTCCGTTTAATGGAAAAGAATGGCCAACTTCAGCCGATAGCGCAATGCCCCAACCAGTTTGAGTGGAAGGATTTTTGCCTGTACGAGCATTATACTTATTTCGAAGGTAAGACAATTGACCAACTAAGTCAACATAGGTGCCACCACCTGTATAATAAGTATTAGTAATACCCAAGCTAAAGCTGTCTGATTCGCCTTTACCTGTTTTTTTATTACTAGTTATAATGCCATCTTTAGCACGATATTTATCAGAAAAATCGGTTTTAGCTTTGCTGTAAGAGATGTAACCACCCAATAAATTCAGACCGTTATTATCTAGAGGGGTAATTGAAAAGTCATGACCAATTTGTAAGCCGAAAATATTCGTATCAAATTTAAGGCGTTCTTTACCATCTTGTTTTTGATTTTTACCGAAAATACGAGCCCAAGTATTTTGGCTATTATCATTTGCACAATTTAAGCAATAAAGATCACCACGACGCTCTCTTAAATTAGCCAAAGTTGTGAATCCTTGTTCAAAATTAACACTTGGCATCAGCGTATAACCCGCAACTGAATCTGCATAAATAGTTTTATTTGTTTCTGCTTGGGATTTGGTTTTAGCTTTCATTGTCCAGTAATATTCATCTCGGTTATCAACGGTACGTTTAGCCAACTGGACTTCTGTCAAACCGGTAGTTTGAGCTTTACCTGTAAAGGCAATGTCTGTTCCGCTATTGGCAACATTGACGACTGAAATACTATCTAAACTTTTTTCAATTTGTTTTACATTTCCATCTATAATGCGTTCTGTACCATCTGCAGATACTTGGACGATGGTCGTTGTACCTTTGGCTGTACCAGCAATATTTAAAACATCAGAGTTGGAGCTACTACCGTTTTCGTCGTCTGAAGCATTCCATATGGTATGCATTTTCAATGTACCTTCATGACCGACATAATCCCCATCGATATCAATCGTGAAGAATTCGCTACTGCTACGATTAGCAGTTATTGGATGTTTGAAATGGATGGTACCGGCATTTGTGACATTGGTTAGCTTCGAATACTCAGTGGTTTCCCAAAGTCCTGAGTTATTTAAGTTAACAATCCCTTTTCCTGTATCTATTTTACCAGACAATTTACCGGCATTATTCGCGACGATAGTACCTGTTGATGTGTTTGTGAAAATATTATTATTGTCAGAATTCAATACACCAGTCGTTGTATTGTTGATTTCTAAAGTACCAGTTTTATCATGACTGATAATTGATTGAATATTATCAATTTTACTTGTATCTAACGTTCCTGCATTATTAAATACAGCTGTTTTGCCAGATTCAACAGTACTATGTATCGCTGCAGTATCTGTTTTAGATTCAATAGCTAATATACCTAAATTAGATAGTGAGCCACCATCAAGAATCACCGCTTTATAATTTTGTGGAGATTTAATATTTGTATTTTTTAATATTAGATTTCCCCCCGTTTGATAAATAGCGGTTGATTCAGCCGTATTTATGTCTAATTGTGAATCATCAGCGGCTATGATGTTACCTCCGCTAATATAAATTCCATTGCCCGATTGTGTAGTGATAGTTGTTTGCTTATTCAGATTAACTGTACCATCTTCTACATTTATGCCGTGAGTAGAGTGTTTAGCATTAAGTGTAGTATTTCTGGCTAAGCTGACATTACCGCTTCTGACTTTAATCAAATTACCATTATTAGCATTAGAGCTGATGGTTAATTGAACGGCTTTATCACTATTGATTGTTCCACCATTAATGTTGATACCATCTCCCTTTTCGGTGAAAATAGTGGTTTCTCGGTTTAGGTTTAATCTACCTTGTCCCCCCATGGTTATACCATTACCAGAGTCTTTTGCAGTAAGTATTGTTTTGTCCGCTAGATTAATTTCACCCTGATCTTGTAGTTTTATGACATCACCGTTACCTGTATCCGTATTATTGGCATTGGTACTATTGGTTGTTGCATTAAGTTCAGAACCAAAAGATACTTTCCCTTGTCCAGATACATATAATGAGGTTGCAGATGCATAGCGTTGATTTCCTGTACCATAGGATTCAATCTTGGTTATACCATCAACTTTTATCTCGCCACCATAAATATCTATGGAATTATGGCCAGCATTCCCCAATTTGTTTGATACGACATCCAAATCACCTTTAATAATAATCGAACCAGAAGTTTGAGCTATACCTTTCCCTTCTTTTACATCAATATTTAAATTTTCATGAAAAGTCGTCGTACCTGCACTGTTTTTTAAACCGACATAATTTGCTTGAATATCGACGTTTTTCTCAAAATTAAGGATTCCGCCCAATTGAGTACTATTCATTTCAGAACCATTACGAATACCGTCACCATTCGATTTTATAGTCGTTATCCCCCTAACAGTCAATCTTGATGAATTGGCGTTAGTGAGAGATACATCAATTGGAGCTCCAGTTTCAAATTCTGTTTGAGATTGATCATTTTTGTCGGGCCAGAAATCAGTATGATTGATGTTTAAATTTCCATTAACCAATAATTCACTGTTGTCCCCTAATAAAATACTGCTTGGTCGGTATTGTTTTTTCGTATCATCGGGTGGTAACGTTTGAGCGTTAAGATTAATCGTTAAATCACCTTCAACAGTTACTGTTCCCCCTAAATTTGGACGATTATTTATAGGGTTCTGTTTAGGATATGGTTCTGTCGTCCCAATAACTAAAGCATGATTTTGGTTTTTGCTGGTAATGGTTACATTGTTGGCAAATGGATTAAATGTAAGTTTACCACCATTATCAACAGCAATGACCTTATTATCTTTCCCTGGAATTTGTACGCCTGTATAGCTGTTCTCACTAAGTTCACATTGATTTCCATCAACAATTATTTGGAAGTTTGAATTGAATGAACAAGGGCCCGCTAAAACATTAGCAGAAAGCGAAGCCAATGCTGTTACGGCTAGAAGTTTTGTACTTTTCGTTTTTCCTTTTTTTGCCAGTTCTGAAACAACAACCCATTGTCGCTTAGATGTGTGCCAGACTAATTTGTAAATTTTATTCATATTATCATCCTATTAGATTTTATTTATAGCTAACTTTCTATTAGATTTTATTTATAGTTAACTTTGTTATTAATATTATAAGTTAACAGTAATTCCCTTAACGGCTTATGTAAAAATTAAATTTAACAATTTTTACATTCGTATAAAAATTTAATGTAAACTGTTTATTTAAATTAAATTTATTGTGATTAAAGAGTTAAGGGCGGGTAATTCTATTACTATTTTAGTAGTATGTATAGATAAAAATCTTTTATTTCTGATCAAAATATGATCGGGGTAGGTGGTGGCGAAAATCAGAAATTAAATTTTTGTTAAGGTGTGTAAGTGAGCATCTTAATCTGTGATGATGGATTAATTGCTTTACGAAAAAACATCGGGTTAGCATCAAAAATTAATGCTAACCCGATTAGAGGATATTAAGTAAAGTGTCATAGCATTAAAATATCAAATATTTAACGTTACTATCAATAAACTCTATTCATCTGATATTATTATATTTTTCAATTAAACCTTAAGGGTTAATATGTAAAAAATAATAAATTATTAACAATAAATACTGGAATTAAAATCCCTATTGACCATTTCATATACCCAAAAAAACTAGGCATCTTGATTTGATTTTGGGTTGCAATGCTTTTAACCATAAAGTTAGGTGCATTCCCAATATAACTTAAAGCACCCATAAAAACAGAACCCATGGATACGGCTAGTAAGGTCTTTTCAAGCGAAGTCATTAATATTGTTGCATCACCCGATGCTAAATTAAAAAAGACGAGATAAGTTGGTGCATTGTCTAAAAATCCTGATAGTAACCCTGAAAGCCAAAAATACATACTATTAATGGGGTGCGCTTGTTGATTATTGACTAATGAAACTAGTGGCGATAACGCTCCGTCACTGCCTGCTTTTAAAATGGCCAGAACTGGTACGATTGTAATAAATATACCAATGAATAGTTTAGCTACTTCAATAATAGGTTCCCAATTAAACTCATTAGCTGCGCGAATGTTTTTCGGAGTTATGCAAATAGAAATTAGGGTGATAATGATAAAAACGCCATCTCGGACAAGGTTAGGTAAACTAAGATGAGTCTCGAATAGCGTTACCTCTATAGAGGAATGCCATATTCCAGATAATAGAACCATTGCAATAATCAGGATCAACAGCCCTCCATTTTTTAAACCATAAAACTTAATGGAATTGTCAATTTTGGGCATTGCAACTTGTTGTAGATTACCATACTGTAGTCGGAAATAGTGGCGGTCAATAAAATAAAAAATCGTGAGTAATAATGTTGAGGTTAACAATACCGGTAATAACATATGGCTCATTGTCCAGAAAAAATCGACACCTTTCAAAAAACCGATAAATAGTGGCGGATCACCAAGTGGAGTTAATCCCCCTCCTATATTGGCCACTAAAAAAATGAAAAAAATAATGATATGAACGGCTTGTTTTCGATTGCGATTGGCTCTGATAAGTGGGCGTATCATTAGCATGGCTGCGCCGGTTGTTCCCATGATTGACGCTAATAAAGTACCGACTGCTAAAATGCAAACATTTAATTTTGGCGTACTGACTATTTCACTTTTGATTAAAATACCACCTGATACGGTAAACAGCGCCAACAATAACAGAATAAAAGGAATATATTCAGCGAATATTGCATGAGTAGTTAGCTCAAGAGTTGATTGCCACCCAAAAAAATAACATGCTGATCCCATAAAGAGCAACGTCCAAAAAATGGTGATCTTGCCATAATGGTGATGCCATATTCGGGGTATCAATAATGGTAATAACGCAATCGACAACAAAATACCAACAAATGGGATACCCCAACAGAGTGATAGATGTTGACCACTAAAATCATCAGCATACAAGTCGAAAGGGATGAATGTTAATATAAACAATGGTGTTAGTGATAATTTAATTAAATGATTCATTAGGTGTATTTTGAGTATTCTTTTATAACCTATTATAACAAATATTTTAATTGTAATTGTTATTACAGTAAGTTGTATCAAAAATCATACTAAAAAGTTTAATTATTTTATTAAGTTAATACATAAGATGTGAAAACAATGTGTATAAATGGCGCTTAATTAATCGTGTATGTATTTTTCTCACAGCAAAACGTCATTATAATAGATAATAGTACACATTCCTGGAACAAACATGCAAAAACGATCACCAACTGTCAACGCATCGCCTTTACATATTCGCAATAAACATCGCCATGGATATGACTTTGCACAATTAATTAAAGCCGTGCCAGATTTTTCACCTTTTGTTAAACGAAATCAATATGGAAATTTATCGATTGATTTTGCTGATCCTGACGCTGTCAGAATGTTAAATAAAGCATTGTTATTGACCTATTACCAACTTTCTTATTGGGATATTCCTAACGATTATTTGTGTCCTCCGATACCCGGACGAGCCGATTATATGCATTATTTGGCCGACTTGCTGGCAGAAGATAATCAACATATCATGATGACGGGTAAAAAAGTTCAGGTGTTGGATATCGGTATGGGAGCCAATATGATCTATCCTATTATTGGTCGGGCTGAATATGGATGGTCATTTGTAGGTAGCGATATCAATCCAACCGCAATAAAAGTTGCATCATTAATCACAAAGGCTAATTCGTTACTCAAGGGATCTGTTCAATGTCGATTGCAAAAAAATCGCTCGGCAATTTTTGATGGGATTATTCAGCCTAAAGAGTTTTATATGCTAACTCTTTGTAATCCTCCTTTTCATGCGTCAGCGCAAGCTGCCTTAGCCAGTACCCAGAAAAAACTCAAAAATCTAGGAAAATTGGGTGATTCAAAACAAAAAACAGTACTGAATTTTGGTGGGCAACATATGGAGTTATGGTGTCAAGGTGGCGAAAGCACATTTATTAGTAATATGATAAAAGAGAGTGCCAATTATAAAACACAGTGTTTATGGTTTACGACATTGGTTTCAAAAAAAGAGTCATTACCAGTAATTAGAAAACACTTAGAAGCCGTTGAAGCTATTGAGACAAAAATTGTGCCTATGGCACAAGGACAAAAAATTAGCCGTTTTGTCGCATGGACTTACTTTAATAAAGCAGAACGTCAACAGTTTCTAGCAAATTATTAATGTTTATTAAAATATCTCAAACAGACAGGTATTTAAGTCCTACAAAGGCGAGTGATTAATCCCTCCAATGTGTCCTGCAAATAGTATCCAATAATTTTTTTATTGTTAGTTGACCTTTTCTTGTTTTATCTAATCAGATGTTTAATCAACATGCTATTTTTACATAAATAAAAAATGATATGTAATCAATGTTTAATATTAAAAATGGGTATTCAATAATTATATAATTCTTTGTTATAACTAAAAATTATTATTTTCCTTATAAAAAATTAACGATAATTAAAATGCTTTGCAATAAACAGTAATGGTTATAATATAATCAATACTGAAGCGATATCCATTTAGGTATAAGGAAGATAATATGAGTAAGAATACGACGGCAGAACTGATTGAAAAGTTAGAAACTATTGTGGGCAAAAAGCACACATTAACTGATCCTTCCCGTACATTACTTTATCGTAAAGGTATTCGTTTTGGGGAAGGTGATGCTATTGCAGTGGTTTTACCCGGTACGTTAGTTGAACAGTGGCTAGTTTTAAAAGCGTGTGTTGAAGCCGATGTCATTGTGATTACTCAATCGGCAAATACAGGATTAACCGGTGGTTCTACACCTGACGGTAATGATTATGATAGGCCTGTGGTAATTGTCAGTACTCGTCGACTTGAAGGTATTCAAGTGATTGAAAATGGTGAGCAAGTGGTTTGTTTGCCAGGCAGTACGCTATTTAAACTTGAAAAAGAGTTGAAAAAATATAATCGTGGGCCGCATTCGGTAATAGGTTCATCTTGTATTGGCGCATCCGTTATGGGTGGGGTGTGTAATAATTCTGGTGGTGCCTTAATCCAGCATGGGCCTGCCTATACACAAATGGCCGTATTTGCTCAATTAGATGATCAAGGACAATTGCATCTGGTTAACCATTTAGGGATTGAATTAGGTGACGATCCAGAGACTATCTTACAAAATCTTCAAAATCATACTTATACTGAAAAAGACATTAATCATGATGCAGGTTTAGGACACGATCATCATTATTGCGATCATGTTCGTGAGATTGATGCCGATACGCCAGCACGTTTTAATGCCGATCCAACTAGACATTACGAAGCTTCGGGTAGTGCAGGTCGGTTAATGGTATTTGCTGTACGATTAGATACGTTTCCACTTGAAAAAAATAGTGCAGTATTTTATATCGGCACTAATAATACTGATGATCTTGATGAAATCCGACGTCATATTTTAGCTCACTTTAAAAATTTACCGGTATCGGGCGAATATATTCATCGTGATGCATTTGATATTGCTGCTGTATATGGTAAACATATCTATTTAGCCATACAAAATTTAGGTACAAATGTGATTCCTCGCTTATATGCATTTAAAAATTTCGTTGATCGTGTCAGTACAAAAATTCCATTCTTCCCCAATAATTTTTCAGATCGATTTGCGGTGTTTGTGAGTAAATTACTTCCTAACCACTTACCTAAATCTATTCGTGATTATCGTGATCGTTTTGAACATCATCTCATTTTAAAAATGGCCGATGATGGCATAGCGGAAGCTCAGGCATTTTTGCAAACATTTTTTCAAAACAAACAAAGCGACTATTTTCATTGTAATGAGAAAGAAGCAGAAGCGGCGATGTTGCATCGTTTTGCGACAGCTGGTGCTGCAACTGTTTATCGTAGTGTCCATTCGGATACGGTTGAAGATTTGGTTGCACTGGATATTGCTTTACGACGTAATGATAAAGATTGGTTTGAAACATTACCTGAAAATATAAGTCAACATTTTATTCATAAATTATATTATGGGCATTTCTTCTGTTCTGTTTTTCACCAAGATTATATTGCCAAAAAAGGAACAGATTGCCACAAAGTGAAAGAAGAGATGTTATCCATTTTAGATCAGCGTGGCGCACAATATCCTGCTGAACATAATGTTGGTCATTTATATCAAGCTAACGCTGATTTGAAAAAATTCTATCAGCAATTAGATCCGACTAACAGCCTCAATCCAGGTATTGGTAAGACATCGAAAAAGAAATATTGGCAGTAATTTGACCTTAAACGAAAACCGCCAGTATTGATAAACTGGCGGTGTTATGTTGATATGACTAAATAATCATATTGTTCAATAAATCGATTAATATATTGTCTTGAAAATCATTTGTATATCAAAGTAATTTTTTTAATTGATATAACATTTCTAAGGCCTGTTTCGGTGTTAATGCATCAGGATCTATACGTTTTAAAGCCTCTTCAACTTCAGACGGTTCTGATTCAGCTTCAAACGAAAGTTGCGAGCTATCAACATGGCTGTTCGCTGTCTGTTTTGAAATCATTTCAAGCTCTTTTAATTTCTGTTTTGCCCTTTTTAAAACCGTTTTAGGCACACCCGCTAAACCCGCAACGGCGATACCGAAACTTTTGCTTGCTGCACCTTCAGAAACTTCATGAATAAATGCAACGGTATTATCATGTTCAATAGCATCAAAATGGATGTTATAGACACCTTGCATATGTTCAGGTAGTTGAGTTAATTCAAAGTAATGAGTAGCAAATAGGGTCATCGCCTTAATGTGATTAGCTAAATTTTCTGCACATGCCCAAGCCAATGAAAGCCCATCATAGGTTGAGGTGCCTCGACCAATTTCATCCATAAGTACCAAACTTTGTTCAGTTGCGTTATGCATAATATTGGCTGTTTCAGTCATTTCAACCATAAAAGTAGAACGCCCGGATGCTAAATCATCTGATGCACCTATTCGCGTAAAGATGCGATCAACAGGCCCAATCACGGCTTTAGATGCAGGAACAAAGCTACCAATATAAGTCAGTAAAACAATCAATGCAGCTTGACGCATATATGTGCTTTTCCCGCCCATATTTGGGCCCGTAATAATAAGCATTCTGCGGTTTGGTGATAGCAAAAGCGAGTTCGCAATAAATGGTGTTTTTAATACTTGTTCTATAACCACATGTCGACCATCTTTAATTTCAATTCCTGCACTATTAGATAATGTCGGGCACTGATAATTAAATGTTAAAGCACGTTCAGCAAGGTTAGTTAGTACATCAAGTTCAGCTATTGCATCGGCACTCATTTGCATATTCGCTAAATCAGGCAATAGTAACTCAAAAAGTTGATCGTAAAGTTGTTTTTCTAAAGCTAATGCACGACCTTTAGAGGTTAACACTTTATCTTCATATTCTTTTAATTCTGGAATAATATAACGTTCAACATTCTTCAATGTTTGCCGTCTGGTATAGTGAATCGGCGCTAAATGGCTTTGCCCTCGACTGATTTGAATATAGTAACCATGTACCGCATTAAATCCGACTTTTAAGGTATCGATACCTAGCGTTTCACGCTCGCGAATCTCAAGTTGTTCCAGATAATTAGTTGCACCGTCAGCAAGATTACGAAGTTCATCTAATTCGGCATTATAGCCAGTTGCAATCACCCCTCCATCACGAATAATAACGGGTGGGGCTTCAACAATCGCTTGATTTAAAAGATCGGCTATCTGATCAAATTGATTGATTTTAGCTCGTAAAGCAATTAAATAAGGTGATGAGTGATGATTTAACAATTGTTGTAATTCTGGCAATACATTATAGGCATCACGTAAACGAGCAAAATCGCGTGGGCGTGCTGTTCTTAACGCTAATCTGGCTAAAATTCGTTCCAGATCACCAATTTGCTTTAAGATCGGTTGAATATCACCAAGATCTTGTTGTAATTCGCTAATGGCTTCTTGTCTATTTTGCAAAATAACCACATTACGGATAGGCGAATGCAACCAACGTTTTAACATTCGGCTTCCCATAGCGGTTTGTGTTTTGTCTAATATATCGGCAACCGTATTTTCAGTGCCACCACATAAATTTTCGGTGATTTCTAAGTTTCGGCGAGTAGCAGCATCTAAGACAACAAAATCATAGGCTGATTCTTTAATGATAGAGCGAATATGGGGCAGGGCTGTGCGCTGAGTATCTTTAACATATTGCAGTAAACAACCTGCGGCAGACAATGCATAACAACAATCCTCAACCCCAAATCCAACTAAATCATTCGTTCCAAATTGTAACTTAAGCTGTTGTTTCGCTGTTTCAAGATCGAAGTCCCACAATGGGCGCCGTCTTAAGCCATTACGATTGTCAATTAATGACATGGATTCGAAATCTTCAGGATAAAGAAGTTCAACCGGATTTGTCCGCTGTAGTTCAGCTTGCATTGCTTCAACGTTATCGCATTCGAATACAAAAAAACGACCAGAACTGATATCAAGAGTTGCATAACCAAAATGATTTTTGTGCTGCCAAATGGAAGCCAACAAATTATCTTTTCGATCTTCTAAAAGTAATTCATCACTTACTGTGCCAGGGGTGACTATACGAACAACCTTACGCTCAACAGGCCCTTTACTGGTAGCAGGATCGCCAATCTGCTCACAAATTGCGACCGACTCCCCCAACGCAATGAGTTTTGCTAAATAACTTTCAACTGCATGATAAGGCACGCCTGCCATTGGAATAGGTTCACCATTTGAAGAGCCTCTTTTTGTTAACGAGATATCAAGAAGTTGCGAAGCCCGTTTGGCATCATCATAAAACATCTCATAAAAATCACCCATACGATAAAACAGTAAAATATCCGGATTTTCTGCTTTCAATTTTAGGTATTGTCGCATCATTGGTGTGTGGTCGGTGAAGTTGTCGTATTCGGTCATATTATCAATTCTTTTTTATCTAAAACTCAGGCGATTACTATATATAATCTTACTCACTTTTTCGCAAAATCTTTGATTTTGCTCTTAAGTAACTCGGTAACTGTCTTAAAAACCCTAAAAATCGGTGAAACTTATTATTACATTAGGCATAGTTTAATATTAAATGATTGTATCACTTTATAGGTTGTATTGAAAATGAGGTGATTAGGTCATAATGAATTTAAATTTATGAGGATTGAAGATCGAATTAAAGCCAAAGGTAGTAGTGAACTCATGTTATCTAATTTATTTATGACTGAAAGAATATTAAACCCACTTGAACGATTATGTATTTATCCATTGAGTATTAAAACCCTGTTACTTAAATATGAATCTTTTTATAATTTGCAAGATAAAATGACTATTCCTGAGGCACTAGGTAAAAATTGACAAAGGATATGCTAAAGACAATATTCGCAAAATTTTAAAACAAAATAAAACTCGTTTATTTGATGGTGTTGCCCTTTGGGAACAAAAAAATAAATTGTATGGCATTGCTAGGGGTGATAGTGCAACCTGCATACTGGAATAAGAAAAATTAAGAAAATATATAAAAAATTAATAATTTGGTAAAACATTGTTTAAATTTAATTTGATAGTTACCTGTTTCAATTGAATGCTATCAGTTTAAATTGAATCTCAATTTTTATTTTTCTGGGTAAATTTTTGTATATACAACGCTTTTGTATAAAATAACATAATTATATTGTTTTCATATATAATGATACTAAAAAGGTTATCAAAAAATGATGGTTACTGATAATGTAATAGGAATAAATATTGATATAAAAATCAATAAATTAGCATGTTAGGAGATAAAGATGGTTGATAGTGATGTTGCAGTAGAAAAATTATCTATAAAAAAAAGAAGTGTCAAAGATCTTGCTGATTATATAAAAATTAAATCAGGAATATCACCAAATTATGCACTTTTTCTAGGTGCTGGCGCATCTGTAACATCTGGAATTCGTACTGGTCACGAATTAGTACAGGAGTGGAGAGAAGAAATTTATACAAGATTGTCAGAGAAGGAGTATTCTGAACCTGAAGAAGCAAAACAATGGTTATCAACGAACCATCCAGATTGGTATGATCAAAATAATGAATATTCGTCCCTTTTTGAAAAAAAATTTGATTTACCTTCACAACGTAGACGTTTTGTCGAGCTTCAAGTTGATAAAAAATTTCCTTCAATTGGATATGCATATCTTGTAGAGTTATTTGAATTAAAGTTTTTTGATACTGTGTTCACTACAAATTTTGATGATTTGATTAATGAAGCGTTCTATCAATTTTCATCAGAAAGACCTTTATTATGTGCACATGATTCATCAATAAAAGGAGTATCAATAACTTCATCTCGCCCTAAGATCATAAAACTCCATGGTGATTATTTATTCGATAGTATAAAAAGTTCTCTGAGGGAAACTGAGTCATTAGAAAATAATACTAGGGAAAAATTATTAGAATTTGCAAAAGAATATGGATTAATATTTGTGGGATATGCTGGTAATGATACTTCCATAATGGATACTGTTAAATATTTGCTTAAAGATAATGATTATTTAAGAAACGGTATTTATTGGTGTAGAAAAAAAGGTGACGCAATAACTTCAGAACTTTTTAAGTTGCTTAATCATGAAAAAGTATATTGGGTTGAAATTGATGGATTTGATGAATTCATGGCTGAATTACTTTATCAACTTGGAGGAGAACTTTCACTAGGTGGAAGCCAAAAATCTACAAGAAGAGAAAAAATGATAAATAATTTCCTAAAAGATTCTTTTCATCTTAGCAAAAATCAATTTATTGAATCGGACTTGGAAAAAATTAGAAAGAATAATTTAACCAAAGACATCTCATCCCTAATAAACGAATTATCGCAGAGTGAAGACGATGATCAAAGAATTCCTGAGGAGGATTTTAGAAATTTATTAACTATTGATAAGTCAATTCGTTCGAAAAAATACTCTCTTGCAGAGAATAAGTTAAATAACTTAATTACCAACACAACCGATGATAAAATTAAACCTTTGTATCTAAAACGTCTCATTGCTATAAAGGAAAAACAAAAAAATACCAAATCAGCCTTAGAGTATAGTGATAAATTAATTGAATTGGATGAGTTTAATATAAGCTACTCTTTGTTTAAATCTAATATTTTTGTAGATAGAAAAGATAAAATAAAATATCTTAAAGAGCTACTTCCTAAGTTTCAATATAGTATCAGCCTTAAAAATCACCTATGTCGCGTTGCTATAAATTATTTGGATAATGATAATGGTGATTTAATCACATTTGAAGAATTAAATAAACTTATTGAAGAAAGTCTTTTTCAAGATAACAGCCTTGAAAATAGAGCATGGAAAATTAAATACGATGCAATAAAATGTGAGCATCAAACTAAATATGAAAAAGATCAGTGTAATAAGTTAGTTAGAGAATTACTTGAAAAAATTAAAGAAAAAAATCCGATCCATGATACTTATCTGAATATATATTCTGATTTTTCTTGTTCCCAACAAAATAAAGAAAAGATTATCGAATGCATTAGCTCGTTAGCTAAAATTTATGAACACTCATCAAAAAATAAAAAAAGAAATATATTAAAATATTTAACTAATCTGTATTCATCTTTATTTTATACTGATTATGAAATTGATGAACGAAATACATTAATGAGAGAGTTTATTGATAAATATAACGATGAGAAAGATATTGCCGAAATAGCTTCATTCATCTTATTCAAAGCTAGGTATGAAATAGGTTGCAATAAAAATCTTAGCGTAGGTATTGAACTAGCAAAGGAAGCACTGAATAGTAGAGGGAAAAATAGTTGCTTATTAAGCATTATTGATATTTTACTTTTTGATAAAGCAAATATTCCTTTTGTAGAAGATTTAATAGACAACCTATCAAGAGATATTTCAAATCAGCTTTTGCAGGAAATAAAATATAAATTATTAACTTTAAAAGGTGACTACAAACGTGCTCTGGAATGCCTTGATGAAGCTTTTAAAGAGGATTTAATATCGAGTTCTTATATTATTAAAAAAACATATATTAATCTTTTAGCAGAAAACTATCAGGATACTATTAACATTGTTACCGATGAACTTGATAAAATAAAAAATGTTAAAGAAAGAGATGTATTGATAATCAATAGGGAATTTGCGAAGAAAAAACTGAATTTGAAAATAAACGAATCTGAAGTCCGTACAGTTATATCTCGTCACAGATCTAAAGGGGTGATTGCCATGTGTGCGTTTTTCCTATTAGACCATGAATCAGATGCAAAAAGAGAATTGAAAAATTTAATAGAACGAGATTTCATGAATTATTATAATTTTTTGAATTGGCCTGCGGTGCCGAAAAATATTCTTTCTTCATACATATCGAGTATAAGTTCTATAATTTAACCGTGTAATAAAAATAAGATTGTTTTATTATGTAATAAAGTTAATGGTAAAAATTGATAAAGTGTGATCTTCCTAATTTATACTAGACCTATTCATTTATATCAGTAGTTAGTTTTAGAGTTAGCGTTAGAGTAACTCTAAAAAGATGGAAGATATATTACGTAATTAGTTAAAAAAGTGATATTATCTAAAGCGATTGCTTTTTGTATTGTTAAAAGCATCCTGAGTAGGTCAAATATAAAAAGGTTATTAAAACTGAAGTGAACAAATCTTTTTATTTTTTAAAATAATGTTTAAATTCAATTAAACTTATAAACGCATGATTGGCGAATAGTCAGCGAAGTTGCCATATTCGCTCATATTATCTCTCTTTTTTATCTACATTTCAGGCGATTACTCTCTCTATTTATACTGACTATTTAGCATAATTTTCGATTCTTTCGACTTATTAAGATATGACCAATCAGAAATATTAATAATGATAAAGAATTTGCTTTAAAAGTCTTATTATTTCTTAAATTAATCATCTTTATTGTTTAAAAATTTAGCATTAAATGAAAAAAATAAGGTTAATTTTTTTCATAAGATCACTAAATCAAACTGTTTTTATTCTAACTGTCTGATAATTAATTAATAAATAGAGAAAGGAAATAATATGCGGATAGTTTTAGCGATTTTGTTGGTGTTTTGTTTAACTGCATGTCATGTTCGTACGGCTGATCAGGCTTATAACGAAGGGCAATATGTGGAAAGTATCAGTTTATTAACCGCTAACATAGGTGAAAAAGGTGCGGCAAAATTTAATGAGGAAAGTGCCGAAAAGTTACGAGTTTTGGTCAGTAATGTGATGAAACATTACGAGACAATCATTAATAGTAGTGCTAGAACTGATTATCAAGCACGTATTGATAGTTATGAATCGCTTCGAAAAATCAATTTAATGTTAGTTAATCGTTTTTATAGTCAAACTGTCGCTTTTTTTAATGATAAATATGCAGCGAGTAAATTAGATCAACTTATCGCTAAAGAATATTACGATTATGGTAACTCGATAAAGGGTACGGATAGTGAAAGTTACAAAGTAAAAGCTAACTTATATTTAAAAGGTTCAGAACGGTATAAATATAAAGATATTTTTACTTTATATAAAAATGCTAAAAAGCAACATCTGGATATTGAAGCAAAGCACCATTACGATTTAGGTAAAACATTTTCGCAACAAGGTAATTATCAGGAAGCTTCCTTGGCATACCTTAAAGCTTGGGAGGTTTATAAGCCAATAGGCGAATATAAAGATAGCTATAAACTCTATGAGGCTAATAAAAGAAAGCACGTCACTGCACTAGCAAAGGAGTATTACGAAAAAGCTGCGTTACTTGAAAAAATAGCTTATAAACGCGAAACTTATCGTGAAGCGGCTAAATATTATGAGGCAGCCAATTCAGCATATGCACAGTTCGGTTCATACCGTGATGCCAGCGCTAGAGCGAGTCGATGTAGATTACAGGGACGCGTTAATGTGTATGTTAAAGATACCGACTATCTTAGTTGGGTAAAACAAGTTTTTAACGTTGATTATATATACTTTGTTAATCATAGCTCACAAGCTAATGTCATCATAGATATTAGTGCCAAATCTGACTATATTCATATGAAACCGTATGAAACAAATGAAGTTAAAACAGAAAAATATGTAGAAAGGATGAGCGAGAAAACCGATGATAATGGTAATAAAATCAAAGTTCCAATTTATAAAGAACAAAAATTCAACTTAAAGACTATCACTAATTCGAAAAAATACATTTTTACTACTGATATCGAAATAACCGGTGATATCAATAATTCTAAACGATTGATAAGCGAAGCAATTTCTTCTAAAACGGATTATATCTATTCGGGCGATGTTCCAAGTAAATTTCATAACTCACATGAAGGCGAGTGGAAATCCAAATCAACGTTAAAACTTGAAGCACATTATTCGCAAGGTGAAGATATCAGAAACTATTTAAAACAATTTATTGATAGGATGAGTGCTTTATAATAATTGTTTGTCATGACTCCAAAATATAATCCCACAAAGTTGATAATGTGGGATTTTTTATTTTAATCGCCTCTTAACATAACTTAACATTGACTATGGATTAATTGATACCTTTTAATTTATTTAATGTAATCACGTGATTATCTAATATTGGGAAAGAGGGATATTGGGCTACTTAATTATGATGAATTTAAGTCTCATAATTAAGTTAAATTATCATTGTTATTGCTTAATTCAATAACAATCTTATTTAAAATATAAGTAACCTATATCCTATGATTATTAATATGATTTTCATTTTAATTTATTCTTGCCAATTATTCTGAATCAGCTTGAATAAACCTTAAAAATTTGGTAGTTTACTGCTAATTATTTTATCATTTAACACAAATAAAGAAGGTAATTTTTATGACAATCAAAGTAGGTATTAATGGATTTGGCCGTATTGGTCGTATTGTTTTCCGTGCTGCACAAAAACGCTCTGATATTGAAATCGTTGCTATCAATGATTTATTAGACGTTGAGTATATGGCGTACATGCTTAAATATGATTCAACTCACGGTCGTTTTGACGGTACTGTTGAAGTTAAAGATGGCAAATTAATCGTTAACGGCAAAACAATTCGCGTTACAGCTGAAAGAGATCCTGCAAACTTAAAATGGAACGAAGTGGGTGTTGATGTTGTTGCTGAAGCAACAGGTTTATTCTTAGATGACGCAACTGCTCGTAAACACATCCAAGCGGGTGCTAAAAAAGTTGTTTTAACTGGTCCTTCTAAAGATAGCACGCCTATGTTTGTTATGGGTGTTAATGATAAAGATTATGCTGGTCAAGATATCGTATCTAATGCGTCATGTACCACTAACTGTTTAGCGCCTTTAGCTAAAGTAATCAATGATAACTTTGGTATCGTTGAAGGCTTAATGACAACTGTTCATGCAACTACAGCTACTCAAAAAACGGTAGATGGCCCATCTCACAAAGATTGGCGTGGTGGTCGTGGTGCAGCACAAAACATCATCCCTTCATCAACAGGTGCTGCTAAAGCAGTAGGTAAAGTTATTCCTGAGTTGAATGGTAAATTAACTGGTATGGCTTTCCGTGTACCAACTCCAGATGTTTCTGTTGTTGACTTAACTGCTCGTTTAGCAAAACCTGCTAAATATGAAGATATCTGTAAAGTAATCAAAGCGGCTTCAGAAGGTCCAATGAAAGGCGTTCTTGGTTACACTGAAGATGATGTTGTTTCAACTGATTTCTTAGGTGAAGTTTGCACTTCTGTATTTGATGCAAAAGCGGGTATCCAAATCAGCGATACGTTCGTTAAATTAGTTTCTTGGTATGACAACGAAGTTGGTTATTCAAATAAAGTTTTAGATTTAATTGCTGTTGTATCTAAAAAATAATAACTAATTTTTAGTTACCATAAAAGTGACCATTTGGTCACTTTTTTTATGCTCAAATTTTATTATTATTACAAAAATAAAAACGCTCATTTAAAAAATGAGCGTTTTCACTAATATTTACTACGATATTAATTAGATAACGACAACTTCTGATGCCGCAGGTCCGCGAGGGCTATCTTGAATAGCAAATTCCACTTGTTGACCTTCAGCTAGGGTTTTAAAACCTTCACCCGAAATTGCTGAAAAGTGAACAAATACGTCTTTGCTCCCATCGGTTGGTGTGATAAATCCAAAACCTTTACTCTCGTTAAACCATTTTACTTGGCCTGTTTTCTTATTCATTTACTAGATATCCTAACAATAATTAATATTTTGCCTTTAAGGCACGTATAGACTTTTACACAATATTCATTAATCAACAAATAAAACTAAAATAATGAGTCAAAAACTACATCATAATTGTTAAACGTTTTCATAAAAAAATAGTGCGTCATAAGTCTGTTACTATTACCGCATAATTTATATTCGAAAGCAAGAAATTAATGACAATTTTTTCATCTTAGGATGAAGTTTTATATAAAATTTTTATATGGAATGATCTATTTTGATAAATAGCAAATTATAAGTGATTTTTAAATTTAAATTTATTTCGAAAGTAAAGATTATTTAAGCTAATTAAGTGTTGTAAGAAATTTATTTAAATATTAGTTCTAACGATTACTTTTCTAATCCTTTGTATCATACAAGTGTGTCATTTATGATTTAAACGTTTACATTAGCTTTTAAAAAAGGTTGACAAGTTAAAAAGGAATTTGATTAAACCAATTTAAAAAATAATTATTGATAGTTTAAATTAAATAAATAACATGTTTGCACTAAAAAAACTGCTCTTAATCACTCGCATTAAGATTAGATAGTTACTGATAATTACGAAAATGACATCTTTGAATATCTGCTGGAAAATATATGTAAAAATTATTAATGAAAAAATTTCTGATTCCGAATAAAAAAGCCATATGTAAGTAACTATGGCTTCTATTTGATTAATGTAAATAAGAGTTATTGCTATTATTTATTTTTAGCTCTTTCAAAAGACTCAAGAATTTCTTTGCGAGCTGCATCGGCATTATCCCAACCGTCTACTTTCACCCATTTACCTTTTTCTAAAGCTTTGTATTGTTCGAAAAAGTGCTTAATTTGAGATTTAAGTAGTTCAGGAAGATCATCTACATCTTTAATATGATCATACTCTTTTGATAATTTAGTATGTGGTACGGCAACCAGTTTAGCATCTTGACCCGCTTCATCCGTCATTTTTAATACGCCAACAGGACGACAACGGATTACAGAACCCGGCTGTAATGGATATGGTGTAGGGACCAACACATCTACAGGATCGCCATCAAGCGATAAAGTATGATTAATATAACCATAATTACATGGATAAAACATTGCTGTTGCCATAAAACGGTCAACAAATACCGCACCAGTATCTTTATCTACTTCATATTTAATTGGATCTGCATTAGCTGGAATTTCAATTACTACATAAATATCGTCCGGTAACTCTTTACCTGCTGGTACGTTTAAAAGTCCCATTTTTATATCCTCTATCTTGGTTAAAAAATATTGTTTAATGATAAGAAATAAGCGCACATTATAAAGATTATTCTGTTTCACTCAATTCTTTTAAATATTGAAAAATCTGTTTGGCTGTTTTTGGTGGTTTATTGGATTGTTGCTCTTTTTTGGCTAAACGAGCAAACGTACGTAATTGTTGTCTATCAGCCGTTGGAAATAACGCCATAATTTTTTCTGCATCGCCTGTTTCGATCAGTTCATCACGTAGCTTTTCAAGTTTATGGAATAAAGCAACTTGCTGATTATGACGATTTTTAAGTTTATCTAACGCTTGAGTAATTGGTTCAATATCACGATTACGAAGCAATTTACCAATATATTGTATTTGTCTTCGATATCCCTCTTTTTTAATTTTCTGAGCCAGCTCAATAGCATAAAGTAAATCTTCATCAAGTGGGATTTTAGTCAGTTCGTTCTTACTTAAACTAACTAATTCAATGCCCATTTTCTTTAGCACTTCTGCATCACGTTTGATTTCACTTTTACTCACATAAATAATTTCTTCATCAATAGGGGTTTCAAAATCATTATCGATGAGTAAATCTTTTTGCTTATTCATATAGGATTTCTTATGTTAATAGTTAACTAAAATTCAATTCTGGCTTATTATAACGTATCATTAGCAGAATTGTAGAAAATAATAAAATGAGTATTGAACAGATTAAAAAAGATGCTATAAAGCAAAAAGAAAATTTATCCAATATTGTTGCTCAGGCCATTGAACAAGCTAAACAAAAAGTTGATTCAGTGGAAGTGTCAATAAATCAATCAACCGGTATTAGTGTAAGTACTCGATTAGGAGAACCAGAAAATGTTGAGTTTAATAGTGATGGCGCTTTAGCTATCACTGTTTTTCAAGATCAACGAAAAGGTAGTGCCTCAACAAATGACCTATCACCACAGGCTATTTCACAAACAATAGATAAAGCAATCAATATTATGCAATACACTTCACCCGATCCTTATTCTGGATTAGGTGATGTTGATCAGATGGCTTTTAATCCACCTGACCTAGATCTATTTTACCCAAGCGATTTAAACGTTGATAATGCCATTGAGCAAGCTAAACAAGCAGAGCAAACAGCATTAACTTATCCGAAAATAAAAAGTAGTGATGGGGGATATTTTAGTAGCCGTTATGGCGTGTTCGTTTATGGAAATAGTTTAGGAATGCTACAAGGTTATTGTGCAAGTTCGCATTCACTATCATGTACTGTAATTGCGGAACAAGAAGGACAGATGGAACGTAATTATGCATATACCTCATCACGTGATATTAATGAATTAAAATCTTCTGCTTGGGTAGGGCGACAAGCTGCTGAGAAAACTATTGCCCATTTAGGGGCAAAACAAATCGCTACAATGCAAGTACCTGTACTATTCAGCGCTGACGTTTCCGTGGGGTTAATAAGACATTTAGTTGGAGCGATTAGTGGGGGTGCAATTTATCGTAAATCTTCATTTTTGCTTGATAGTATTGGTAAACAAGTATTTCCATCTTGGATGACAATTTTTGAAAATCCCCATATTTTGAAAGGTGTTGGTTCTTCACCTTTTGACAGTGAAGGAACAAAAACAGTTAAGCGTAATATTATTGAACAAGGTATTTTGCAAACCTATTTACTCAGTCATTATTCTGCTCGAAAACTGGGTTTAGTTTCAACAGGACATGCTGGTGGAATCCATAATTGGCTAGTCTCGCCAAGTCAACCGGATGCTAGTTTTGATGAGATGTTGAAAAAATTAGATAAAGGTATTGTGGTTACTTCATTAATGGGACAGGGTGTTAATGGCGTGACTGGTGATTATTCTCGAGGTGCCAGTGGCTTTTGGGTCGAGAATGGTCAGATTCAATATCCAATTAATGAAATAACTATTGCCAGTAACCTAAAAGATATGTATAAAAATATTGTAGCAATAGGTAATGATGTTGAAACACGCAGTAATATTCATAGCGGTTCAATATTAATTGATAACATGAGTATAGCAGGAAAATAGGAAATAAAATGGGGAAGTTAGTCAGCAGTACGTTTTTCCAAAAGATTATATTATGGATGCCTGGACTGGCAAGTTTCTTAACTTATAAACGAGAATACTTCAGTTTTGATTTAAAAGCTGGATTATCGGTAGCGGCAGTTTCATTACCCGTTTCAATCGCTTATGCAGAGTTAACAGGCGTGGGCGCTATTGCTGGACTATATTCAACCATTTTACCTCTTATTGTGTATGCACTTTTTGGATCATCTAAGCAGCTTATAGTTGGACCCGATACTGCAACTTGTGCTGTGGTTGCCGCGGTTGTCTTTCCTTTAGCTGCTAATGACCCGATTTTACGCTGGCAATTAGTGGTTCTGCTGACCATCATGATTGGAGTTTGGTGCATTATTGCTGGAAAATTTCATTTAGGTGCATTAGCTGATCTGCTAAGTCAACCGATATTGATCGGTTTATTAAATGGTATTTCAATTACAATTATTGTTGATCAATTAGCTAAAACGTTAGGTTTCCGTTACGATTATTCCTATCTCATTGAACGTGTTGCTTATTTTCCACTTAAACTTTTACAAACGCATTTAGGAACAGCATTTGTTTCATTTATTGCTTTATTAATATTAATTGTATTGAAAAAATACAAACCACGTTATCCTGCTCCGCTCTTTGCAGTGATAATCATGACTTTTTTTTCATGGCTTTTTAATTTTCAATATTTTGGTATTCAAATCATAGGTAATGTCACTGGAGATTATATCCCAATTGAAGCTTGGGTTGATTTTGATAAAGGATTAATGCGAAATCTAGTTGTTCCTTCGCTAAATATTGCCATTATCTGCTTTGTAAGTATGATGATTACAGTAAGAAGTTTTGCCACTAAAAATAATTATGAGACCAATGCTGATGTAGAGTTTAAAGCATTAGGTATGGCAAATATTGCGGCTGGTCTATCACAAGGTTTTGTGGTAAGTGGTACTTCATCTCGTACAGCCGTAAATGATGCAAATGGTGGAAAAACGCAACTGGTATCAATCATAGCTGCGACATTAATAGGATTTGTCGTACTATTTTTGTTATCGCCATTACAATATATACCAACTTGTGTTTTAGGTGTAATATTGATTTACTCAACTCTTTCATTAGTGAATTTTCAAATCATAATTCGCTTTTTCAAATTTGATCGAGATGCATTTTATTTAAGTTTATCAACATTCATTGCGGTTTTGCTTATTGGAATTATTCCGGGTATGGCTTTAGCTGTTTTATTGGGGTTGTTCTTATTTTTACGTCGTGTTTTTAGACCTAATGATCAATTATTAGGTATCGATGATACAGGGAGAATTCACTCATTAGGACAAGATGTAAAACCAATAAGTAATACGATCATCTATCGATTTAATTCGCCTCTAACTTATTTTAATATTGCTTATTTTAAACGTAGAATTATCAGTTTTATTGATGAAGCAGAAGAACCAATTAATTATGTTATCGTTGATGCGATTCCCTGTTTTACTTATAAAGATGTAAGTGTCTTATCTGGAATTAGTGAGTTAGTTAATTCTTTAAAAGTTCGCAATGCCGTGCTCATATTATCTGGAAGACGAAAAACAATCAAAAATTGGTTTAAACAGATGAACATTAAACCAGATTATGACTATATTGAATTTACCTATGATCTCTATTTCGCTGTTAAATTAGTGCAAAGTAGAGGACATATGGAAAATAAAGATAACGAAGATAATGATGATTAACTAATTACCTTTATTTTGTTCAATGAATGTTTTAAAAGGCAAATAAACATGATGAATCAGAGCAAAAGTCAAATATTGATCGAAATGATTAGTACGGGTGATGAAGTTTTATATGGTCAAATTCTTGACACCAATGGTGCATGGTTATCTGAATTTCTATTTCAGGAAGGTATACCCATAATTACTAGACATACTGTTGGCGATAATTTAAACCAACTCATAAAAACATTTCAAACACATAGTCTGGTCAATGATATTATTATTGTTAATGGTGGACTCGGGCCTACTCGAGATGATTTAACCGCACGAGCAGCTGCTTTAGCTAATCATGAAATATTGGAATTAAATCAAGAATGGTTAAATCAAATTGAACGTTATTTTGCAAATCGAGGCAAGATTATGCCATCAAGCAATATAAAACAAGCCATGTTGCCTAAAAGTTCAAAAATTATTAATAATCCTATAGGAACTGCTTGTGGGTTTCAGATGAAAATCAATGATTGTTTGCTTTTTTTTACTCCAGGAGTGCCTGCTGAATTCAAAGAAATGATTCAAACCTCGATTTTACCAGAAATTAAACGTTACTATCCTCGAATTGAAAGACAACTTTGTTATCAATTGACTACTATGGGGCGTTCTGAAAGTGAACTAGCCACTGAAATAGAAACAAAACTTATGACATCAGATGATATTAATATTGGTTATCGTGCTGCAATGCCATATGTTGAATTGAAATTATCTGGGCCAGAGAAAAAAAAGGATGAGCTTGATAAATTATGGCGAGAAATTAAAATTATTGTCAGCGATAATTTGCTTTTTGAAGGTCGGTTTGCTCAGCAAAGTGGTTTTGGTCTAGCAAGAGTGGTTTCGGAACTGTTGCATGAAAAGAATTTAACTGTTGCCGTCATTGAACAGCAATCCGCAGGCGTTATTGGTCACCTATTATTTGAATCAGATGCCCCCATCGTAAAATCTGAAGTTTCTCCATTACTCATTGATGACCTTAAAAGCATCTTTTTACAAATTTTGACTAAAAATAGAGCAGACATAGCCTTAGGGATTGTAAATTTTAAGGAAAAAAATAGTCAGTTTACGCTAATAATTGCTACAACTAATCAAATATTACCCATAAATTTAAAATACACTGGTCGAAAACAAACAAGAAAAATTGAACAACAAACCCTTGCTGCAATTGCTTTAGATGCCTTGCGTCGTTATCTGTTAAACAAAACATTAATTGGACCAAATACCTGGTTAGAGATAATCGATTGATCTTTAATAGAGATACACATGCGTTTCAACTTGATTTCTTTGGTTTTGGCTATCTTAATAATAGTAAGACATTATTATAGACAATTCACCTCAAAATTAAGTAGAATAGCGGATCTTCCAAATTACGCAAACTAGTAAATACATTAGAGGTAAAAATGGCTCGAGTAACTGTTCAAGATGCAGTAGAAAAAATTGGTAATCGCTTTGATCTCGTTTTAGTTGCCGCAAGACGCGCTCGACAATTACAAGTCGAAAATAAGTCGCCACTAATTCCAGAAGAAAACGACAAAGAAACCGTCGTTGCTTTACGTGAAATTGAAGATGGTCTAGTTAATAAACAGATTCTTGATACTGCTGATTTTCAAGCTCGTCAAGAAGAAGAGGCAGAAGTGCGTTCAACACTTCATGAATCGATCCTTCTCGAAAATACGCCGTCATACGAATAAGCGCTACTGGAATTGCCTATGCAATATTTTGATAGCTTAAAAGAGGTTGTAGCATCTTATCTTCCACCTAAACAAGTTGAAATAATACAAGATGCCTATCTTTTTGCTAAAAAAGCACATGAAGGGCAATTTCGATCAAGTGGTGAACCTTATATTACCCATCCTGTTGCTGTCGCCTCAATTTTGGCGGATATGCGACTTGATTATGAAACCATTATTGCTGCGCTATTGCATGACACTATCGAAGATACTCCGGTAACATTTCAAGATATTACTAATCATTTTGGTAAACATGTTGCTGTTTTAGTGGAAGGTGTATCTAAACTTGATAAATTAAAATTTCGTAATCGGCAAGAAGCGCAAGCTGAAAATTTTCGGAAAATGGTGCTCGCCATGACCGAAGATGTGCGAGTGATTTTAATCAAACTCGCTGATCGCACACACAATATGCGAACCCTCGCAGCATTAAGACCTGAAAAACGACGTCGAATCGCCAAAGAAACACTAGAAATCTATGCACCTCTCGCTCATCGTTTAGGTATCCACCACATTAAAACTGAACTCGAAATTTTAGGTTTTACGGCAATGCATCCTAATCGAGCTAAAGTGATTGAAAATGTGATTAGAGCTGCTCGAGGTACTCGAAAAGAGTTAATTCAACAGATTTTGTCTGAGATTCGTAATCGTTTATTAGAGGCAAATATTGATGCTGAAGTCGAAGGGTTAGAAAAAAATATTTACGTGATTTATCAAAAAATGCAAATGCGTGAGCAGCATTTTCATTCTATCATGGATATTTATATTTTTCGGATTGTTGTTAAAGATGTTGATGCCTGCTATCGTGCACTTGGTCTTGTACATAATCTTTATAAACCACGTCTTAATCGCTTCAAAGACTATATTGCAATCCCCAAAGCTAATGGTTATCAGTCATTACACTCTTCGTTAATTGGGCCTCATGGTACACCTGTTGAAGTTCAGATACGTACTGAAGATATGGATCAAATGGCCGAAATGGGAGTGGCTGCACATTGGGTTTACAATGCTAATGATGAATTGAACAATACAACGGCACAAATTAAAGCCCAGCGTTGGATGCAAAGCTTATTAGAGTTGCAACAAAGTGTGGGCAACTCATTTGAATTCATCGAAAATGTGAAATCTGACCTTTTTCCAAAAGAAATTTATGTTTTTACGCCTAAAGGCAGGATAGTTCAATTACCAGAAGGATCAACTGCGGTTGACCTTGCCTATGCAGTCCATTCGGACATTGGCTATCAATGTATTGGTGCGATTGTCGATCGTAAACCTTATCCTCTTTCTCAGCCACTTAGCAATGGTCAGACTGTCGAAATCATAACCTCTCCTGAAGGGCGTCCAAATGCAAATTGGCTTAATTTTGTCGTGAGTGCTAAAGCAAGATCTCGTATTAGGCAAGCCCTTAAATTGTTAAAACGTGATGATGCGATTGAATTAGGTCGTCGATTGTTAAATCTTTCATTAATTAAAACTGGTGGTATCAGTTCACTGACGACTAAACAAATCGCTAAGATTGTTGAAATAACACAATTGCCTTCTTTTGATGATGTATTAGCCGAGATAGGTCTTGGTAATATAATGAGTCATTTTATTGTCAAAGGTTTAGAACACAAAGAATTGTTTCAAAATAACAGTGACACAAATAAAACATTAGTGATAACAGGCAGTGAAGGAGTATTAGTCACATTTTCTAAATGTTGTCACCCAATTCCCGATGATCCGATTGTCGGCCAAGTCAGCCCAGAAAAAGGATTAATTGTTCATCACGAATCATGTCGAAATGTAACTGGTTACCAAAATAATCCTGAAAAATATATCTTATTAAAATGGGCTACCGATATCACTCAGCAATTTGTTGCAGAAATATGGGTCGATATTTCAAACAACCAAGGTGCACTTGGGCATATCCTTTCAATCATTAATGATGAAAAAGCACATTTGCAATGGCTGAATACTGAAGAGAAAGATCGACAAATTTATACTGTCATTTTGCAAGTTGAAGTGAAAAATCGTCAGCAACTTAATGAGTTAATGCGTAAAATTTCACTACAGCAAGATGTCGTTAGTGTCACTCGTAACATTAATAAGCGATGATGACAAGTCGATTCCTAAGTCAGGTTCCGATAATAAAATTAAGCGGAATTGGCAGTAACCTCGAAAAAAAATTTAATACGCTAGGTATCTATACTGTTCAAGATCTTTTATTACACTTTCCTTTACGTTACGAAGATCGCTCTTCTTCTTGTCCTATTGGCGAGGTTTCTATTGGTGAACACACCACTATTGAAGGAAGAATCATCAAGTGTGAAGTGGTGGTTAGACGTCGACAAATGCTAATTTGTCATATTCAAGATGATACAGGCATAGCAATACTAAGATTTATGCATTTCAATGCAGGCATTAAAGCAAGCTTAGCGATTGGTAGTTGGGTTAGTGCTTATGGTGAAATAAAAAAGGGAAAAATGTATCCCGAAATTATTCATCCTCAATATAAATTGTTTACAAATCCAGAAAGCAAATCGAATAAACTAGGTGATGAACAAGAAAAATATACCCCAATATATCCAACCACCTATGGGTTAACTCAAAATGTCATTCGTAAATTAATGGCTTCTGCATTATTACTACTAAAACGTAATCCTCCCAAAGAAATTCTGCCTGAGCCATTAGTAAATCATTTTTTACCAGCATTGGAATCATTAAATATCATTCACAATCCTCCAATTGGTACCAATATCACTCAATTATCTACAGGTGAACATCCTGCTATCAAACGGTTTATTTTTGAAGAGTTACTTGCTTATCATCTGAGTATGCTTATGCTAAAAGTTGATAACCAAAAACAGCAAGCGCGTATTTTTCGCCCAACTCAACAATTTTTAGCGCCTTTTTTAGCCTCGTTACCCTTTAAACCCACTAACGCACAACAACGTGTTGTATATGATATCTATCTCGATATGGCAAAACCTGTCCCGATGATGCGATTAATTCAAGGGGATGTTGGATCTGGAAAAACGTTGGTCGCGGCTTTAGCGGCATTAAATGCGATTGAAAATGGCGCTCAGGTTGTCTTAATGGCACCAACCGAGATATTAGCTGAGCAACACTATAATAACTTTAAACAATGGTTTGATCCTTTGGGTATTACCATTGATTGGTTATCAGGGCGTTTGACTGCTAAAAATAAAAGATTGCGTTACGAACAAGTAAAAAGTGGAGATATTAGATTGTTAATTGGCACACATGCCGTATTTGTTGATAAAGTTGAATTTGCTTCTTTAGGACTGGTGATTATCGATGAACAGCATCGCTTTGGTGTGAATCAAAGATTGAGTTTGTGGGAAAAGGGGATCAAAGATAACGACTATCCTCATCAGCTAATTATGACAGCCACTCCGATTCCACGAACATTAGCCATGACGGTATATGCTGATTTAGATGTGTCTATCATTGATGAGTTACCACCGGGTCGCACACCTGTCACAACTGTCGTTATTCCAAATTCTCGGCGTGATGAAATTATTGAACGCGTTAATCAAGCTTGCTTGGAAAATCGTCAAGTTTATTGGGTTTGTACATTAGTTGAAGAGTCGGAAACATTAGATGCTCAAGCTGCTGAAATACTGGTTGAAGAGCTAAGAGAAAAAATGCCACATTTAACGATTGGGCTGGTTCATGGCAAAATGAAGTCGGACGAAAAACAATCGGTAATGCAGAATTTTAAAGATGGTATCATCCAATTGCTAGTCGCAACGACGGTAATTGAAGTAGGTGTCGATGTGCCAAATGCAAGCTTGATGATTATTGAAAATGCGGAAAGATTAGGATTGGCGCAATTGCACCAATTACGTGGTCGTGTAGGACGAGGAACGGCTGTATCTCATTGTGTATTAATGTATCAAGCACCATTAAGCAAAGTTGCACAAGCAAGAATGAAAGTCATGCGTGACAGTAATGATGGTTTTGTGATTGCGCAAAAAGATTTAGAAATACGAGGTAGTGGGGAGATTTTGGGCACGCGTCAAATGGGGATAGCTAACTTTAAAGTTGTTGATTTAATCCGTGATCAGCATTTGATAAATCAAGTTCAAAAAGCCTCTTATTTTTTACAGCAACAGCATCCCGAAAGTGTTAAAGAGTTGATAAATTGCTGGCTTCCGGATAGACAAAAATATATCAATGCCTAGTATTTTCATTTTCTTATTAGTTTATTCATAAAAACAGAAAAATAATTTCAGTGAAATGATTCCACGTTTATTCTTAGCAGAGGATATAAAAAGTGGACATTGAATCGTATTCGCTGCCCACTAAAATTATTGATTTTAATTTCGAAACAAATTATAAGAAAGAACGATAAGGTAATTCAGGCTCATCGGTAAAGATGTCTCTAAATCCACGATAATGCTGATAATGCATTTTCTTTTTATCTGTTGGATACGTGTATTTACCGCCAACTTGCCAGAAGAATGGTGTAAATTGATATTCCAAACGATCTTTTTTCATTTGCCAAAGTACTTCAATTTCACGAGGATCACTTTGGAAATTCGCCCAAATATCATGATGAAAAGGGATCACAACTTCTGTTTTCAGCGATTCCGCAGCACGCAAAATATCTGAAGACGTCATTTTATCGGTCACGCCACGCGGATTTTCACCATAAGAAAGTAACGCAACATCGATTTTGTAATCATTACCATGTTTGGCATAATAGTTAGAGTAATGAGAATCACCTGAGTGATAGAGCGAGCCACCTGAGGTTTCAAACAGATAGTTAACGGCTCTGTCATCCATGCCATCTAAAATTGCTTTATCAGTTGAGGATACCCCTTTTGGTAGTGTCACTAACGATGTTCTGTCAAACGAGTCAAGTACTCGAATGGTAATATCGCCGACTTTAATGGTTTCGCCTACTTTGGCAACAATGCAACGATCTTCAGGTACACCCCAACTTTTCCATAATTCGACACAAGCTTTAGGGCCAATAAATTTCACTTTTGGTGAACAGTTTTGAATAACCGCAGCCGCCACATTGACATCAATATGATCGGCATGATCATGGGTTGCCATTACCGCATCAATCTCTTTAATGGCAAAAGGATCTAATACAAAAGGACTGGTTCTTAAATTAGGTTGTAATTCGCGTACTCCCCCCATACGCATCATTTGATGTTGTTTGTTCATCAAGGGATTCGCGTGTGTTTTTTTACCGGTTCCACACCAAAAATCGACTGAGATATTGGTATTACCGGCTGATTTTAACCAAATGCCAGTACAAGCAAGCCACCACATGGTAAACGTATTGGGTTTAACCTCTGTTGCTTCAATCTCTTCATTTAGCCAAGTACCCCATTCAGGAAAGGTATTTAATATCCACGATTCTCGGGTAATTTCGTTCACTTTACTCATACTTTGTTCCTTTTACATTTCAATAATTAAACTAAAATAACTTCAACGCCTTGCTCCTTAATGCTTTCAATGACTTCCTTGTTTGCTTGTTTACCGGTAATTAAAATATCGATTTTATTTACAGGACAAAAAAGCATGCCAGAGTTGGCTTTGGTTTCAATTTTTGAACTATCGACAACCACAACTAATTTTTCAATTTTTTCAAGTATCTGTTGTTCAGCCACGGCACCTAATATTTCATTTTTATATAGCCCATTAGGTGTTAACGTCTTGCCACTGGTGAACATCCACTTGCCAGCATAAGAATCAGTAATGTTCGCAATAGGGTTAAGAATAATATTTTGTGTTTTGTTATATAACCCTCCCATAATGATGACATTTTCGTGATCATGTTCAATCAAGTAACAAGCTAATGGAAAATAGTTAGTAATGATTGAAACGTTTTTACCACAGAGTTCTCGACCCAATAAAAATGCTGTTGAACCACAGTTAATAACTACATTCTCATCAGTTCCACACAACTTTGCTGCACGAATCGCAATACGAGCCTTTTCATGATAATGATCGGTATTATTGTTACCGATTGGTGCCCATATAGGTTTTTTCTCTTCAATTCGCATTATGCCGTTACGCACTTTTTTTACTCTTCCTTCCTGATCAAGCTTAGTGATATCACGACGAGCTGTAGCGGGTGAGATAGAAAAATATGAAACTAACTCAGTCACTTTTATCATTCCTTTGTCGTTAACCATTGCCACTATTTCGTTATGTCGCGATATTTCGTTCATTATTACCTCTTTATTGAATTTATATGATTAATTATGATTAAAAATGATAATAATTTTCATTAATAATTTTGTCAAATATTTATAATCAATCGTAACTCATTGTTGATTCAATATATTGATAATAATAATTATATTTTTAAATTTTACCGCTGTTTTTTCCCAAAAATGTGATGATAATCACAGATGTTGGTGTGATAGATTTAGAAAAGTGATCTTTATCAAAATAATCATAAATAATCATTGAATGGTTAATTATGATTGTAGAATATAACAAGTGTTATTTGAGTAGTAATACGAAATAACAAAGAGTTAAGAAGTTTTAGTTATCTATTTACAAAATAAAAATTTAAGAAAATTCAAAAACGAAGTTAGTTCTCCACAGTCAAGCGTTAGATGTTTAAAGATGTCGATAAACCAATGAGAGGAACATATGGAAGTAATCTACAACATATTTTATATTTTTTATAGCCAAGTTATGACAAAAGCGCCTTTGTTGCTTGGCTTAGTGACAATGTTAGGTTATTGCCTTTTACGTAAAGACATAACAACCGTTTTAAAAGGCACCATTAAAACCATTGTTGGTTTTATGTTATTACAAGTCGGTTCAGGAGTGTTAGTTTCAACTTTTAAACCCGTCATTGCAAAACTATCAGAATATCATGGTATTAAAGGATCGATTATTGATACGTATGCCTCGATGGTGGCCGTCGAAAAGGGTATGGGCGATCAATATTCTTGGGTTGGCTATGCAGTACTATTGGCACTTGCTATCAATATTGCACTTGTGCTGTTTCGCCGTTTAACCGGTATCAGAACGATCATGCTGACAGGTCATATTATGTTTCAGCAAGTCGGTCTCATTGCACTATTTTACTTTTTATTTGGTTATAGCATGTGGGAAACCATTATCTATTCCGCCATTATTACTGCACTCTATTGGGGGATATTCTCAAATATGATGTTTAAACCAACCGAAGCGGTAACAGGTGGGGCTGGTTTTTCCATTGGTCATCAACAGCAACTCGGTTCATGGATAGCAGTAAAATTAGCGCCAAAACTGGGTGATAAAAAGGATTCGGTTGATAATCTTAAATTACCTAAATGGCTACATATTTTTCATGATAGTATCGCTGCCACAACCATTGTCATGACATTCTTTTTTGGCATCATCCTTCTTTCATTTGGTTTAGATAATCTTCAAACAATGGCAGGTTCAACCCATTGGACAATCTATATTTTCGAAACAGGGCTTAAATTTGCCGTTGCGATACAAGTTATTGTGGGCGGTGTACGAATGTTTGTTGCTGAATTATCCGAAGCATTTAAAGGCATTTCTGAAAAATTAATTCCCAATGCTGTGCTTGCTATTGATTGTGCAGCCATTTATGCATTTTCACCCAATGCCATGGTTTTTGGTTTTATTTGGGGTGCATTAGGGCAATTCTTAGCGATCGCATTATTGCTTATCTTCAAATCCCCAATAATGATTATTCCAGGATTTATTCCTATGTTCTTCTCAAATGCGACAATCGGCGTATTTGCCAACCATTTTGGTGGTTGGAAAGCGGTAATGAAAATCTGTTTTGCGATGGGGATAATCGAAGTCCTAGGCTCTGCTTGGGTGATCAATATTTTTGCGCAAAATGGTACGCCTATTGACTCATGGATGGGTATGGCGGATTGGTCAATTTTATTCCCACCAATCTTACAAGGATTATCATTCTCCCATTTGTTTATCTATTTAATTATTGCGTTAGCATTGGTGTATATGTTCTTTGCCGCTAAAACACTACGAGCAGAAGAAGCACAACAAAAAAATCAACCTATCGAAAACGATATACATCAGGATGTAAATGAAGCAGTAGTTGAAAAAATGGATGAAGTTGCAATAAGTGAAGGCCAACCAATTCGTATTTTGGCGGTATGCGGTAGTGGTCAAGGGTCATCAATGATGATGAAAATGAAAATTGCTAATTTTCTGGATAAGAAGGGGATCCCCAATATCATGGATTCTTGTGCGGTTACCGACTACAAATCCCGTTTACCGAATGTTGATATTATCGTGGCATCGAAGCATCTGATACATGAAATTGAAGTGAATGAAGGTCAACACGCACTCGGTGTACAAAATATGCTTAATCCACACACGTTTGGCGATGAGCTTATCGAACTTATCAATCAAGTTAATACGAATAAATAGAATATGAAAAAGGAGCGCAATATGGCTTTCAAAGAATCTTTAATCGAAAATAATTCAATTTTACTCAAAGCAAAAGCAGCAAATTGGGAAGATGCAGTCAAGCTTGGTACCGATATGTTAGTAGCATCAAAAGCAATTGAACCATCTTATCACGATGCCATTATCCGTTGTGTAAAATCCATGGGACCTTACATTATCATTGCGCCTAATCTGGCTATGCCGCATGCCAGACCTGAAGATGGTGTTAATCGTACCGCTTTTGCCTTGGTAACCTTACAAAATCCTGTCTATTTTGATGGAGAAGATGAACCGGTTGACGTGCTTGTCACCTTAGCTGGGAGTACGTCTGATCAACATATGGAAGGATTAATGGAAGTCACACAAATTTTAGATGATGAAAATAGCGAAACAGGTGTTGATCTCGATAAATTAAGACGTTGTAACAGTAAAGAAGATGTCTATGCAGTCATTGATCGGGCTTTAAATGGAGGCTAGTTTATGTATCAAGCTTTAAAAGAAAGGGTTTTACACGCTAATTTACTGTTACCTAAATATAATCTGGTTACTTTTACTTGGGGCAACGTATCAGAAATTGATCGAACAAAAGGCGTTATTGCCATAAAGCCTTCAGGTGTTGAGTACGGTGCGATGACTGTAGATGACATTGTTGTGCTTTCATTAACAGGGGAAATTGTAGAAGGCAAACTCAATCCGTCCAGTGATACAGCCACACATCTTGAACTCTATAAAGCATTTGAAAATATTGGTGGCATTGTCCATACCCACTCGCGGTATGCCACTATCTGGGCTCAAGCAGAATTAGACATCCCAGCCTTAGGTACAACGCATGCCGATTACTTTTATGGTGATGTACCTTGTACTCGTCGGTTAACCGATATTGAAATTGCTACCGATTATGAGAAAAATACAGGACTTGTCATTATTGAGGAGTTCAAGCGTCGAGGCGTGGATCCAAAAGCCATGCCTGGCGCTGTGATTTCTGGACATGCTCCATTTTGTTGGGGAAAAAATGCTATCGATGCCGTACATAATGCTGTGGTACTGGAAGAAGTCGCTATGATGGCAATTGCAACTCGTCAGCTCAATCAAACCATTAAAATACAACAAACCTTATCTGATAAGCACTATTTTCGCAAACATGGCGCAAACGCTTATTACGGTCAAAAATAAAATGAACAAGGAAATAAAAATGACAGCACCTAAATTACAAATCGCCTTAGATCAAACTGAATTAAAACCAGCATTAGATGTTGCTAAAAATGTGTCAGGATTTGTCGACATTATTGAAGTCGGCACTATTCTTGCATTTGGGGCAGGCATGGAAAGTGTAAAAACATTACGACAACTTTATCCCGATCATATTTTAGTCTGTGATTTAAAAACTACCGATGGCGGAGCAATATTAGCAAAAATGGCTTTTTCTGCTGGCGCTAATTGGTTAACCGTATCGGCAGCTGCGCACATAGCCACGGTTGAAGCATGTAAGAAAGTCGCCGATGAGTTTAAAGGCGAAATCCAAATCGAATTGTATGGGCATTGGACATTAGAAGATGCAAAAGCTTGGCGTAAATTGGGGATAAAACAGGCAATTTATCACCGTTCTCGAGATGCGGAATTAGCTGGCGTAGGTTGGGGTGAGGAGGATTTGGTTAAAATGCGTCAGCTTTCAGATTTAGGACTAGAACTTTCAATCACAGGCGGAATTGTACCGGAAGATATCCACTTGTTTGCTGGCATTAAAACCAAAGCCTTCATTGCTGGTCGAGCTCTTGCCAATGAAAATGGTAAAAAAACGGCTCAAGCATTAAGAGAGCAAATAGCAAAATATTGGTAAGTGATAGATTGCAGTCGTTACGGCGACTGCATTTTTAAAATAATAAAGATATGAGCAGGTTTTAACTATGTCAACATTTGCAATCGATCCCACTCTACAGACCAATCATATTGGTATTTATGAAAAGGCATTGCCTAATGAACTTTCATGGCAACAAAAATTGCAGGAAGCAAAATCATTAGGATTTAATTTTATTGAGATATCAATAGATGAATCAGATGAGCGTCGAGCAAGGCTCGATTGGTCTGATGACGAAATCTATGCACTAAAACGATTATGTGAGCAAAATCAAATACCACTACATTCAATGTGTTTAAGTGCACATCGTAAATATCCGTTTGGCTCAGCAGATGAAACAGTCCGCAACCAAGCTAAAGACATCATGAATAAAGCGCTTTGTTTGGCTTATAAGCTTGGAATACGAGTGATTCAGTTAGCAGGGTATGATGTCTATTATGAACCAGCCAATAACAAGACTCACCAACGTTTTATTGAAGGTATGCAATGGTCAGCTAAACAAGCGGAAAAAGTTGGGATAATGTTGGCAGTTGAAATTATGGATACTAATTACCTAAATTCACTCAGTAAATTTGAAATTTTAAAACGGGATGTGAATTCCCCTTACTTCATGGCTTATCCTGATGTTGGAAATATCACGGGTTGGAACTACGATACATGTACTGAGCTATTGTTAAGTCGTGATCATATCGTCCAAATTCATCTGAAAGACACCTTAAAAGTGAAAAAGAATTATTCAGGACAATTTAGAGATCTTGTCATTGGTGAAGGTGAGGTTGATTTTCTTTCCATACTTAAAACACTTAAAATGATGAACTATTCAGCACCGTTAGTCATTGAGATGTGGGCAAAAGATGATAAATGGAAAGAAAATATTATCACAGCTCAAAAAAGATTAAAGGCAATTGGCGAACAGGCAGGATTTCCTATATTTAATTCAATATAAAATCAAACATGATTTGATTGTAAATCAACGCTTCATCTTATTGAAAAAGATGAAGCATTCAATGCATTAAGCTTTTTTGACAAAACAGGCTTTAAGCATAATTTTCATGCCATCGATTTTACAATCAATTTCATGATCACCGTCGACTAAACGAATCCCTTTCGCTTTTGCCCCTTTTTTTAGCACAGTCGATGAACCTTTTAATTTAAGGTCTTTAATCAATAATACATCATCGCCATCCGCTAATAAATTACCGTTGCTGTCTTTCACTTCACGTTGAGATGATTCAGTCGTTGCTTGATTAGGATCCCACTCATGAGCACACATTGAGCAGACAATTAAATTACCGTCGGGATAAGTATATTCTGATCCACAGGTAGGGCAGTGATTTGTTGATTCCATCTTGTTTCCTGTCGTATTAAAAAGTTTAATTATAGCATAATTATTATCAAATTCCCTGACTTTAGATTTTGCCTTGTTCTTTGGCAAACCTATTATTAGCGCTTTGCACGATTAGGGCTATCGTGTAATATAGTCGTTATCATAAAAATCTAGAATATTGTGAATATTATATGAAATCATTAATAAAATTACTTTCGATGTTTTTGCTCATTTTATCTATTGTGGGGTGCGGTCTAAAAGGGCCTTTATATCATCCTACAGAAGCATCCAATAATCAAACAGACCAAACAACTATGAATAGTTTGAATCAAGAACAAATAATAAATAAAGTTGCTTAAGTTAGGAAAGAAACAATGAATTTTTTGCATTATCAAAATGGTCATTTATTGGCTGATCAAATTGCTATTGATGATTTAGCCAAACAATATGGTACCCCTTTATATGTCTATTCTGCTGACTATATCACTCAGCAGTTTTTAGCTTACAAGCATGCACTTACTCATCGTAAACACTTAATTTGTTATGCGGTCAAAGCGAATAGTAACTTAGCGGTATTACAGTTGTTAGTTAAGTTAGGTTCAGGGTTTGATATTGTTTCACAAGGTGAGCTAGAACGAGTACTCAAAGCGGGTGCAGATCCCAAAAAAGTTGTCTTTTCGGGCGTGGCGAAATCCATTGTCGAAATTGAACGAGCCTTACAAGTAGGTATAAAATGCTTCAATGTTGAATCAGAAGCAGAATTATATCGAATCAATGATATTGCAAAACGTCTTGGTAAAGTCGCTGCTATATCTTTAAGAATTAATCCCGATGTTGATGCAAAAACGCATCCGTATATTTCAACCGGTTTACGAGAAAACAAATTTGGTATTAGTTACCAATTAGCGATTGAGGTGTACCGTCAAGCAAAAGCATTATCCAATATTAACATTGTTGGTATTGATTGTCATATCGGCTCGCAACTCACCGAGTTATCGCCGTTTTTGGATGCCGCTGAACGTATACTTTTATTAGTCGATAAATTAAAATCAGAAAATATTCAGATACAACATATTGATCTAGGTGGCGGGTTAGGCGTTTGTTATGATGATGAGCAACCACCAACGGCATCGCTACTGGTGACTGAATTATTGAAAAAATTAGCGCATTATCCAGATCTCGAAGTAATATTTGAACCGGGGCGTTCAATAGTGGCTAATGCAGGTTTACTCATTACGAAAGTGGAATACACTAAACATCAAGATGATAACCATTTTGCAATAGTCGATGCGGGGATGAATGATTTAATTCGTCCAGCGCTTTATGAAGCTTGGATGCGTATATTACCCGAAAAAGAGCAACAAGCGGAAGATAAAACCTTTATATACAACGTTGTTGGGCCGATTTGTGAATCAAGTGATGTACTTGCTTATCAACGTGAGCTATCTGTCAAACAAGATGATTTAGTCGTGATATGTAGCGCAGGTGCTTATGGGTTCAGCATGGCTTCAAATTACAACAGCCATCCTCGCCCAGCAGAAGTGATGCTGATTGATCAACAACAGCATAAGTTGATTCGTCAACGCGAAACGTTTGACGACTTATGGCGTGGAGAACACGTGTTTTAGCTATCCATTAATGTATAGGTTATAACTGGTTAAACAAGAATGATGAATCTTAATAAGTTGTTTATGACGTTTTTAAAATAAAACGAATCAATAAACAGTTATTAAAGATATAGTAATCTTTGATGATAAAAGGTAGATGATGATGAACTTTTCAAAAATGCATGGACTGGGAAATGACTTTATGGTTATTGATGCGGTAACGCAAAATGTTCATCTATCTCCGGATTTAATTAAGCGTCTGGCTAATAGATATACCGGTATTGGGTTTGATCAGTTACTGATTGTTGAACCGCCTTATTCACCTGATAGCGATTTTCACTATCGTATTTTTAATTCGGATGGGACAGAAGTTCAACAATGTGGTAATGGCGCGCGCTGTTTTGCGCGTTTTGTTCGTTTGAAAGGCCTGACCAAAAAACGCGTGTTAAAAGTCAGTACCATGAAAGGGAACATTGTTTTAACTGTTAACGATGATGAAACCGTTCGAGTGAACATGGGGGTACCTATTTTTGAGCCAAATAAAGTGCCTTTTAAAGCGATCAAAGAAGAAAAAACCTACATTATCAGAGCACAAGAACAAACCATTTTATGTGGAGTTGCCTCAATGGGTAATCCACATTGTGTAATACAAGTCGATAATATCTTAACTGCTCAAGTGAGTACGCTGGGGCCACTATTAGAGCAACACGAACGTTTTCCTGAACGGGCAAATATTGGATTTATGCATATCATCGATCGTAACAACATCAATTTGCGCGTATTCGAACGTGGAGTCGGTGAAACCCAAGCATGTGGGACTGGTGCGTGTGCAGCGGTCGCGGTAGGAATTAATCAAGGCTTGTTAAATCCGACTGTAAATGTCAATTTACCGGGGGGCAAATTGCTGATTGAGTGGAAAGGCGAAAATCAACCACTTTATATGACGGGGCCAGCAACACATGTTTATGATGGTTTTATCTCTTTTTAAATCTAACTTATAAAAAAATTTAATTGATTTATTTTCTAAAACAAATCAAGTTTAATAATAAAATAGAACAAATTGGTTAACTTTAATTTCTAAAAACAAATAAATAGACATTAATTATGGTTGTTAAAAAAAGGCAGAATTCAAAAGCTAAAGCTATTAACCAACGATTTCAGCAGGTTAAATTAAATGATGAAGCAGTTAGCCAGTTTCTAATTCAAAATCCGAATTTTTTTATTCGCAATGCTAGTCAAATAGAGAGTATGCAAGTACCTCATCCAGTCCGTGGTGCAGTTTCCCTAACGGAGTGGCATATGGCAAGACAACGTAATAAAATAAAACAGCTTGAATCTGAAATTACGCTGTTAATGGAACATGCTACGGCAAATGAGCAGCTGTTTAGTCAATTATTAAATCTTCAGATTCAATTGATTCAAGCATCTGACCCTAATGAATTAGTGCAATTACTTAGTTTATGGGCAAAATCGTTGGGATTAAATGGAGCATATCTTTATCTTTTTGACGATAAATGGTTATTAAGTGCACCATCAAATTATCATCATTTTGCGTTAAATGCTTCCCAATTCGATTTTATTCGTGTCCGGCATTTGCAATATAGCTATCAATATTTAGGTACTTTAAATGCAACTGAATTAGATTTCTTAATACCTGAACGTAACAATGTTGGTTCGGTTGCTTTATCATTGTTAGGGAAATTTGGCGACTTAGGCATATTAATATTTACTAGTGCTAATCCACATCATTATCAATCTGGACAAGGGACACTTTTATTAGAAAAAATAAGTGAAGTATTGCCAATATTGATTGAAAGGTGGATTATGCGAAGAAGATAAGGACAACTAATGAATAATCCTAATCAAGAGCATATTGCATTATTAACTAAGCCAGTTGAACAATTTTTAAATTACTTAAAATCCGAAAGACAACTCAGTTTAAACACGCAAATCAATTATCGACGTCAACTCTATGCCATTATTGAATTAGCAAAAACAGCAGAAATATTCAATTGGCAAGATCTCGATTCGTCAGCGGTTCGTTTATTAATCGGCAGAAGTAAACAAGCAGGTTTACAAGCAAGAAGCTTGTCATTAAGGTTATCGGCATTACGAAGTTTTTGTGATTGGATGGTTAAAAATGGGTTAATGAAGGCTAATCCTGCTCGTGGCGTGTTAAATCCCAAAGTAGGGCAACATCTTCCCAAAAATATCGATATTGATGAAATTAATCAATTACTTAATATTGAGTATAATGATCCTTTATCTGTCCGTGATCGAGCAATGCTTGAAGTTATGTACGGTTCAGGTCTTCGCCTATCTGAATTAGTCAATATTAATTGCCGAGAATTGAACTTAATCGATGGTGAAATACGTGTGATAGGGAAAGGTAATAAAGAACGAAAATTACCACTTGGCAGAGAATCGATTAAATGGATTAAACATTGGTTATCAATGAGAGATTTTTTAGAGCCTCAAGATGATGCTTTATTTATATCAAAATTGGGGCGTCGAATTTCACCAAGAAATGTTGAAAAAAGATTCGCAGAGTGGGGAATCAAGCAGGGATTAAGTTCGCATATTCATCCGCATAAATTGCGTCACTCTTTTGCGACCCATATGTTAGAATCCAGTCGAGATTTGCGTGCGGTGCAAGAGTTACTCGGACATGCCGATTTGTCAACCACTCAAGTTTATACTCACCTTGATTTTTCACATTTATCAGATGTTTATGATTCTGCACATCCAAGAGCAAAAAGAGGAAGAAAGTAATGCGTTTTTACCGATCAATTAACCGCATTCAAGCGATGACATTTGATCTTGATGATACGTTATATGACAACAGCATGATTGTTGAAAGAGCTGAAGATGAAATCATCAAAACATTAAGACAACATGAACAGCTAAAAAACATCACCTTGTCAGATCTTCATACTGAAAAACAACAGGTATTAGCTCTAAATCCCGAAATCTATCACGATGTAGTTATTTGGCGAATCGAAACGATTAAATCTCTACTCCTTAAAATGGGGGTATCCACATTTAAAATTGATGATATCGTTCAGCAATCTATGGCGTGCTTTAACTTTTGGCGTCATAAAATGCAAATCTCTGAATCAACGCATCGATTATTGGCAACACTTGCCAGTAAAATACCCTTAGCGGTGATCACCAATGGCAATGTGGATATTCATAAAATAGGATTAAGTGATTACTTTCAATTTTCACTGCGGGGTGGGGCGGATGGTCGTTCTAAACCTTTTCCTGAGATATTCAATTTGGCCGTTAACAAGTTAGCCGTACCAGCAAAGCACGTTTTACATATCGGTGATAATCTATTAACAGATGTTAACGGCGCAGTAAATAATGGTTTATTAGCCTGTTGGATTAATATTTATGGGCAAGATATTTATCATCTTGGTGATGCCAGATGTTTGCCGCATATTGAAATCAATCATTTATCAGAACTGGATAATCTGCTATAATTTATTTTAAATATGTATAAATAGACAGTAAGCTACACGATCATCATCAATTGCTTTAAAATTACGCCTATCTTTACATCCTTTTTGATGACAACCTAAGCACGACAGATTAACTGAAAAGAATTGATTGATATAGGTTTAAATTCAAAACCTATCAAGAATTGCTATGATTACTACAGGTTTTAACATAATGGAAAAAAAACAATCATTATTAGACGACCTTAATACCGAACAGAAAGATGCGGTGACCACCGACAATCAATACACCATTGTGCTTGCCGGTGCTGGTAGTGGAAAAACACGGGTACTCGTTCATCGTATTGCATGGCTTTGTATTGAAAAACATTATTCGCCTCATTCCATTTTTGCCGTTACATTCACCAATAAAGCTGCGGCTGAAATGCAAGAGCGTATACAACATCTCATTGGTGAAGGTTATTTTAATGGTATGTGGGTTGGAACATTTCATGGATTAACCCACCGTTTATTACGCATGTTCTCTCAGCAAGCTAAATTACCATCCAATTTTCAATTGATCGATACTGAAGATCAGATCCGCCTTATTAAACGGATTTTTCGTGAATTAAAAATTGATGAAAAACAGTGGTCAGCAAAAGAGTGTGCAAGTTTTATTTCTAATCAAAAAGAGAAAGGCTTACGCGCTAAAGATCTGATACCTGAAGATCCTAAGCAGATAATGTGGCAGACCATCTATAATGACTATCAAGCAATTTGTGACAGAGTTGGCTATGTTGATTTTTCGGAGCTTATTTTACGTGCTTATGAATTATTGTGCAGTGACAAAGATGTATTAAGTTACTGCCAACATCGTTTTTCAAATATTTTAATTGATGAATTCCAAGATACGAATCATATTCAATATTGTTTAGTAAAAAAATTAGCCGGTACAACAGCTAATGTCATGATTGTTGGCGATGATGACCAATCAATTTATAGTTGGCGTGGTGCGAATGCTGATAATTTACAACTCTTTATTAATGATTTTCCAGAAACCGAAATTATTCGATTAGAGCAAAATTATCGTTCAACCAGTACGATTTTAGATGCCGCTAATAAACTTATTGCTAAAAATCAGAATCGATTAGGTAAGAATTTGTGGACAGATCGCAGTGAAGGCGAAAAGATTTCTCTCTATGTCGGTTTCAATGATATTGATGAAGCCAGATTTGTTATTGGGCAGATAAAAAAACACCATGATGCTGGTGAAAAATATTCCAGTTGTGCCATTTTATACCGCAATAATGTGCAGTCTCGACTTTTTGAAGACACACTATTACAAGCAGGTTTACCTTACCAGATTTATGGGTCGATTCGGTTTTATGAACGGCAAGAAGTCAAGTTAGCACTTGCTTATTTACGGCTTCTACATGATCACGATAACGATATGGCATTTGAAGCAACGGTGAATACACCAACGCGGGGTATCGGTAATGTGACCCTTGATAAAATCAGATTAACAGCCAAACAAAATAATATTTCATTATGGAATGCGTGCTTGATGTTAATTCAAATGAATGGATTAACTGAACGGCAGCGATCTGGGGTAAGCCGTTTTCTTGAACTTATGGGATCAATTTATGATGAAGTCGCACAAATGCCGTTTTATCAACAACTTGATTTCCTAATCAAATCGTCAGGAATCCAACAAATGTATGAGCAAGAGCCAGGCATTAAAGGACAATCTCGACTTGAAAATCTTGAAGAGTTAGTGTCGGCAGCTGAACAGTTTTATCGTAATAATGAAAATACCGTGATTGAAGATAGTGAAACCGGTCAGACCTTAACCGTGCTTGAATCATTTTTAGCTTATACATCGTTAGAAAGCCGAGATGTGTTAAAAGAACAAGATTCTGTTCAATTGATGACATTACATGCCGCAAAAGGACTTGAATTTGATAATGTCTTTATTGTGGGGCTTGAGGAAGGGCTGTTTCCAGCACAGCGTTCAGCACTAGACATTGACAGAATGGAAGAAGAAAGGCGCCTCGCTTATGTCGGTATTACACGAGCACGCAAGCATTTAACCTTATCGTTATGTGAATTAAGACGCCTTTATGGTCGTGAAGAACGTAACTTACCTTCTCGTTTTTTAGCTGAATTGCCAATCGAAAGATTAAATGAAATCAGTTATCGTGGATTCTTTGCACCACCAGAAGGTCAATCAGCTCAAATCCGTCAAGAAAAGCAATTTCAACAGAATCGTAGACAATCTTATCTGGATAAAAGTCGCGAAAGTGATGGATATACCTTAGGTAGAAAAGTTAAACATCATCGTTTTGGTGAAGGCACAATAATCAATCTTGATGGTGAAGGTGATCACCGACGTGTTCAAATCGCTTTTGTTAACGAAGGAATCAAATGGCTCGTTATTAAGTTAGCTAATTTAACCTTGCTTTAATTGGATGTTTGCGATTACCGCTAATTGCTATGAATAGAAGGGATCCATATTATCAATATCGATCCTTTTTAGTTGTATTAAATGAGTTTTAATTTGATTGTTCTGCTACCGAGTCCGAAAAAACAGTTTTAAAATTTTGGTTAGTACGGCTACAAATCCATTGATCATCAATATAATCAAAATGATATCCTTGTTTAGAGGTTGCTAACCATACTTGATATAACGGTTCTTGTGTATTTACTATGATTTTACTACTGTTTGGAAAGCTAATAGTAATCACATTTCCATTTGTTTCATAATCGATATCAATGTCATGCTCTTCTGAATAATCATCCAGGTAAACTTCAATATTATTAAATAATTGTTCAGTTAATGTTCGAAATTGTGTAATGTTCATTTAGCTTTAATCATTTCAAGATAGGGAATGTCACGATATTAGCATAAAGCCCCGATGTCTGCTACTTAATGAAGTATTGCAGCAGACAACATTGGCTGTTATTCATTTATAAGCGGTAAGGAACAAGCAATAATGAGAAAGACACGTTGATTTGTTCCCAGCGTCGTTGATTGCCAGCGGTTAATCGCTTGATGACTATAAATCAACTTTCCGTCTCCAAAATAGTTTGCATAATATTGTGACTTACCATTAGCAATTTCCATGTTATCGCAATTAGCATATTGTTCAATTACTTCAGAATGATACGGGATATGTGAGCCATCATCGGTAGCATGATTTAATGCAGGAATATAATTAATTACTTTATCAAACACACGAATATTTTTGTTATAAGGATGCAATTTAACAGAACTTTTATTAATAAAAGCGTAGCCGATTGAATTATTTTCATAGCTTTTATAAATTGGAATAAATTGTTCACCAATACTGGAATTTTTCAACTTCTCATATTCTTTATTCATATCAACTTTAGTTTCAGCTTTTGATTTTGTTATATACGGTTCACTAAGTACTGAAAAAGTAAAAAGAAATAATAATAATCCTAATTTTTTCATTTGAATTTTATCTCCTTTTTTAGCTTTGTTTTTGTAAGTTAATATAAACCTCATTTTGAGGTTGTTTTTTATAGTCTAACTCTTTTAGCTGTTTTATTTTTTTAGAACTCTCTTTATGTTCAATTTCCATTTTCTTTACAATAACTTTTATATCCGGACGTATACTGTATAGAAGTGTTTTGTCTACGTCTCCTTGAAGAGAGCAAGTTAATTGACTTTGATTGTTAGGAAGCATTTCTAAAAATAGTGATTTTTCAGCACTACCAATTTTGGGAATAACATTATCGATAGAATAAGGATTATCTTGCCAACTATAAGAATGAGATTTGATTTCATAAATTTTAGCATTTGCATTATAAATGTTGGAATTGTATTTTTGCCAATTAATATCCGTTAATGTCTTTTTCACTTCTTCAACGGAATTATCCAAAATAAATCCCCAATAATAGAATTTACCGGATGTAGCGGTCGAAATATTTAAATTTCGATAGCCTGAAACGGTTAAACCATGATATGGATAAACTTTTTTGAATGTGACCTTATTTTCTTCTCCATTTTTTATAGATTCAACTGAAATATAGGTAACATTATCTGAAGTTGTTACATCAACATAGTGATTAAATGAAATTTTATTTTCTGCTAACTTTTTAAAAAACTGTTTATCGCACTGTAAAAAAGCATCAAATACTTGATCTGTTTTTTTTAGATTCATCTCTTGCTGTGCTAATGTGATACATGAAATAAGTAATGCACCGACAAACACAGAAAGTTTTTTTAAAAGCATAATCGTGTCCTTGGACAAATATTTATTAAGAAATTATTATGATATTGTAAAGTACTGTAAATATTGCAGTCAATCTTTACGTTATAAATCTTCAATGAAAACGAGTAAATTTCCATTTTTAAAAGAGATTTTAACTGTATCGGATATTGCTTTATTTCTTAAACTGATTAAGCCACCAAAAGTGAGAGTTTGGTTTTCTAAAGGGTATTGAAAACCAGTAATTGTTAAATGGTTGACTTTTGACAATGGAATTAATGAAATCGTATGATTTTTAACATTTTTTATCTGATGTTGATGGTTAGCAAAAAAGAAGCGACCAAAATTATCATAGAACATAAAATCATATTTTTGATAGTACTTCATTGCGACTGAAAGATTACCCAGAAAATGATCGCTAGCATTCCCTGAAGCGCCATATATTATAAATTGTGTAACGCCTTTGTCTGCTAAAAATAAAATTGCTTTTTCGAAATCAGTATAATTCTGATCTGGCGTTTGGATTATTTTAATGGAATGAGGTATTTTTTCCTGTTTATTTAAGCTATCTAAGTCTCCAATAATAAATTCAGGTACAATAGCAGTGCGAGATAAATAATTATGATAAGCTCCATCTGTGCAAGCAATATGGTTATAGTTATCTAGATCGTTAGGAAAGTTTTTAGGTATTTCACCATTAACAAACAAAAGAGCTTTACGTTGCGTCATTGTTATTTCCTTTAGGCTTTTTTATAAAGCTAATGTATAGGCCATAATAATTGCATCTTCTTGTTCACCACTAACGGTTGGGTAATAATTTTTTCGAACTGTTATTTCATTAAATCCGACAGAATTATACAACTCAATTGCTGGATAATTTGATTCTCTCACTTCTAACCATAATGTTTTAATAACATGGGGTGAAGTGATTTGTAATAAGCGTTCAATTAAGTTATTCAATAAATCTTTAGCTAGTCCTTGCCCTCTAAATTGAGGATGAATTGCTATGTTAAATAAGTTTGCTTCATCGGCAACGTTTTGGCAGATACAAAATCCAACAATTTGATGGTTAATTTCAACTTTCAGATTTAAGTAATGTTCGCCTTGATTAGAAGCTAATGTTTTTTTTGACCAAGGTATAGCATGACATAGTAATTCAATTTTATAAACTTCTTCTAAATCATCAGTGCTCAGGGTGGAAATAGTTTTCATATTGACATAATTGTTGCCAAAGTTGGCGTTTTTGTTTCGGTTGAGTTGCTAAAAGATCCAAATTAACTGTTTCGATAATAAGTGGATTTACCCAAGAATTATCCGGCTTTATATCGATAAACCAAATAACTGTATTTACTTCGTTTGCAGGCATGATTAATTGTGCGGGTGTTAACACTAAAACCTGATCTTCCTTAAGACCGATTGCATTCAAAATATCATAATAAATTTTTTGATTAGGTTTGTTGTCAGCAACAACAATTAAACGGATATTATCGCTGATATGTGTCGCTATTTCACCTTTAAAAACATGCGCATTACGCAATACATATTGCGTTATATTACATTGCTGTAAATACCAATCAAGCTGAGCCATTATTCAATTTATGTTTTTATTAGAGATTAAAGTTAGTTAATTGTATAATCATTGCATCAATTTATAAAGGTTTTTCATTGAGGCATTATGGCAACATCCGCTTTTACTCCTGCAAGTCAAGTACTTGAACGCCACCAAACATTATTTAGCGATAAAAATATTATTATTGCTGGCGATATCCAAGATAGTTATCCCATCGTTATTGCTGCTAATCAAGTTAAAATTCATTGTTCACAATTTCATACCTATTTGCGTCTAAAAAATAGTCGCAAAGGCACTGAAATCGATTTTTCTCTTCTGCCTGATAAAGATTTTTATAACGGCATGAATACGTTAATCTATTATTGGCCAAAAACAAAAAGCGAAGCCCAATTTCAGCTCTCTTATCTATTAAATAATATGCCAAAAGATAGTGATATCTTTATTGTTGGTGAAAATCGAACGGGGGTGAAAAGTGTTGAGTCGCTTCTCGCTGATTTTGGTGTCATCCAAAAAATTGACAGCGCAAGGCGTTGTGGTTTGTATCATTTTCAAGCTGAAAGTCGTTTGGCATTTGATCTTAGTGAATGGTGGTTAAATTATCATTTATCCATTGAAGATCAAGATATTGAAATTAAGAGTTTACCGGGCGTATTTAGTCAAAAAGGATTAGATGCCGGAAGTGAACTGCTAATAAATGCGTTAGTTGATCATGCTGATATTATTAAAGGCAATGTGTTAGATGTAGGATGCGGAGCAGGGGTGTTATCAACCGTGTTGGGTAAATTGTATCCTGAAATCAATCTTACTTTGTCTGATGTTAGCGTGGCTGCCATTGAATCAAGTAAAGCAACGATAAATGCCAATCATATTGATGCAACGGTTGTTGCCAGCGATGTATTTTCAAATATTAATGATAAATATCATCTTATTGTGTCTAATCCCCCTTTTCATGATGGTAAAGAAACCAGTTATACGGCAGTAAACACACTGATTAAAGAGGCGAAAAAACATTTAAAATTAAATGGTTACCTTTGTATTGTGGCAAACTCATTTTTGCCTTATCAAGCTATTTTAGACGAAACCTTCAAAAGCGTTGAAGTCATTGCACAAACAACAAAATTTAGAGTTTATTTAGCTTGTCATTAACTGATAATTCCACGCAAGCAAAAAAGTTACGGTTTTTACCGTAACTTTGCCTTTAACATATCATCGAAAGAGGGGGGAGGATGACTAGCGACTAAATCACTCTTGAAAACTGCTGTTGCCGTGCTTGTTGTCTCATATAGCTATCAAAACACATGCAAATATTACGGATAAGCAGATGGCCTTTAGGATTAACAATAATGGCATCGTCTGTTACTGTGACTAATCCATCTTTGACTAATGGGTCAAGCAAGGTTAAATCTTCGGCAAAATAGTGATCAAATCGGATTTGATAATGCTGTTCAATCGCTTGTTTATCTAAATAGAAATGACAAATAAGCTGTTTTATCACATCACGACGAATTTTATCATCTTCTTTTAAGGAAAACCCTTTCCATAAACCATTACCACTTAATTCAACTTGTTGTTGATAAAGTTTAAGATCTTTTTGATTTTGTGCATAACTATCACCCAGCATACTAATTGCTGATACGCCAAGCCCTAATAAATCTGCCTCCCCTTGGGTAGTATAACCTTGGAAATTTCGATGTAATTTATTTTGCTGCTGGGCAATTGCCAGTTCGTCAGTCGGTTTTGCAAAATGATCCATACCAATAAAGCGATACCCTGCTTGGGTTAACTTTTGAATACTGGTCTGTAAAATCTGTAATTTTGCATGAGCATTAGGTAAATCGTGGTCTTTAATTTTGCGTTGTGCTGCAAATCGGCTAGGTAAATGGGCATAATTAAAGACACTTAAACGATCGGGTGAGATATCAATCACTTTATCCAATGTTTCGGTAAAACTGTCAACCGTTTGTTTAGGTAATCCATAAATAAGATCTAAACTAATTGAATGAAAACGGTTTTTTCTTGCTTGAAGGATCAAGGATCGAATGAGTTGTTCATCTTGTTCACGATTGATTAAATTCTGTATTTCATGATTAAAATCCTGAATCCCCATACTTAATCGATTAAAGCCCAAATTGGCTAGATGATCAATAGTTTGTGGGGTAATTTCCCTTGGATCGATTTCGATTGAAAGTTCAGCATGGGTATCAAAATGGAAGTGCTTTTTTAACGAGGTAATAAGTCGAGTAATCTCGTCATGCGTTAAAAAAGTCGGTGTACCGCCTCCCCAATGCATTTGAGTGACGGTGCGATCTTTAAATAACTGAGAACGTAAAGCTATTTCCTGTTCCAGTATATCTAAGTATTGGGTGACTTTTTGGGTTTGTCGGGTAACCAGTTTATTACACCCACAAAAATAACAAAGTTTATGGCAAAATGGGATATGAACATAAAGCGATAAAGGTCTATCCGCAAAGCGGGTGGCGGACAAGATAAAGTCTTGTTGGCTAAAATTTTCATTAAACTCTAACGCAGTAGGATAAGAAGTATAGCGTGGGCCTGAATAATTGTATTTTTCAATTAAACTTTGATCCCACAATTGTGCTTCTGCTAAGCTATTATTTTCGTCTAATTTTGTCTTTGACATGACTTTTTCCATGACCTTTTAAAATCGTTTTCTGTTTTGCCTTAACACGAAATTTAATCCGATTCGTTTTTCGAAGATAGAGTAAAGTACAAATAAATAGTCCAATATATAAACTAAGCATGATTAACATAGGCATAATGATTGGCTCTCATTATTAAATATTTGATTGTACATTCATTCGACGGAACAGATTGATGTTGATATTTTAACAGCCAAACTATCACAAATTCATCGCATTATATATCACAATAAATTAATGTAAATTTGTTCAGGTATGACGTCAATTACGTTTCAATAAACTCACAATATCTTCTTGTTTCTCTTCTTCATCTTCAAAATCATCAACACTATAACCGAGTTGCTGCATCAATTCATCGATACGATTTAATTTAGTATCGAGATATGTTTGTTGCTCTTTTGTTAATTGGCTTCCACTTTCGACTAAATCAAGTAATTGCTCTAATTTAGGATCGTTTTCCAGTTGTTCCAATTCTTGCTCGGGTGAAAGAACTAATTTTTGCGTTTTCGGTTGTTTGATTTTATTGGTCGATTTCACTGATTCATCTGCAATTAACGAAATCGGTTTTTTACTACCAATGCGCGGATCTTTAACGGTTTTAGTAGTTGGTTTATTTTTTTGGGTTTCATTATTGAAACGAGAACCACTTGGTAAGCCTTTATGTTTGCGTTTTCGCTTGAGTGCCCAAGATTCTTCATTAATCTCTTGACGGGTTTTTTTCTGTTTTTGTTTCGATTTGGTTTTTAACATATAATCTCTGTTTAATATTAGGACAAATATTTATTTAGGCTATTTTATCAGTAAGTCTTCAATATAGCTACGATCATGCATTAATGCTAATTTATGATTGTAAAAGTTAAGATTTATGTATAATCTTAACCCAATCAATTTAAATAGATGGAATTTGAGAACACGACATGATGAAAAATCATCTTAGTCCCTATATGCAGTTTAGCCGCCAAGAATGGGCTAGTTTGCGTAATGCTGAACCCATGACATTAACCCCTGAAGAACTGACTTCATTGCAAGGGATTAATGAAGATTTGTCCATAGATGAAGTCAGCGAAATTTACTTACCCTTATCCCGATTGCTCAACTACTATATTAATAATAGTTTTAGCCGTCAGGCTGTTCTTGCCAAATTTTTAGGTAAAACCCAAAAAATTCCTTATGTTATCGGTATAGCCGGGAGTGTAGCAGTAGGTAAAAGTACGACTGCACGTGTTTTACAGGCATTATTAAGTCGTTGGCCTGAACATCGAAAAGTTGCATTAGTCACAACGGATGGTTTTTTATATCCTAATAAATATCTTGAAGAGCGTGGCATAATGAACAAAAAAGGCTTTCCACAATCTTATGATATTAAAAGGTTGATCAATTTTGTTGCTGATGTAAAATCAGGTCAATCTCAAGTTAAAGCACCCGTCTATTCACATCTGGTTTATGATATTGTTGATAATGAAGAAATCGTTATAGATAGTCCTGATATTCTCATTTTAGAAGGATTAAACGTATTACAAGGAACCTTAAATTTTACACAAAATACCAACCGAGTCTTTGTTTCAGATTATGTTGATTTTTCGATCTATGTTGATGCGGATTTGTCGCTTCTACATGATTGGTATGTGAATCGTTTTTTAAAATTTCGAGCTGGCGCCTTTAGTGATCCTAACTCATATTTTAATCACTATTCACAGCTTCCAGAGCAAGAAGCGATAAATATCGCTAATCGTCTTTGGCGAGAAATCAATGAATTAAATTTGATCGAAAACATTTTACCGACAAGAGAGCGAGCAAGTCTAATATTAACGAAAGGCAAAAACCATAAAGTCGATTGTGTTCAATTAAGAAAATAAACTTAAGAGGAATTATTATGAAATCAACAATTAAGTCGTCTGTAAGTAAATTAACACTGCTTTCTTTTTTAACAACTCTTACATTAGGTGTTTGTGCCGCAAACGTTGATGATCATGAAGGGCAAACCTGTGCCGGCAAAAAAGAGGCAATTGAAGCACAAATTACTGAAGCCCAAAAAACAGATAATGTTGAACGTGTTCAAGGATTAGAAAAAGCATTGTTAAATGTCAAAATGCATTGTAAAGATGATAATTTAGAAGCCGAATACAAAAAGGATATTACTGATAAGACTGAAAAAGTGGCAGAAAGACAAAAAGATTTAGCAGAGGCAAAACTCAAAGGTGATAACCAAAAAATCGAAGAAAAAACCGCAAAATTAAATGATGCTGAAAAAGAACTTGCGGAAGCTAAAGATAAATTGGACAACTTTTACAAAGCAGTGAAATCGAAATAGATCTTAGTTTTTTAGCTTTTATTAACATTATTCTCCAAATTGTCATCATCAAAATAGTGATAACGTTGTGAGTTATCCCGTTGATGATGACAATTTTCTTATTCAACATCCATTACTATTGTTTAACCAAAATGCCCCAATTTTCAAGCAAATTAAGTTAACTTTGCGTTTAACCCCGTTATGCTAAGTGATTAAGCAATAGGCTAGACTTTTATCACAAAAAAAGGTAAGGTGTGCGCCTTATCACGTGGTTCGTAAACCTCCCACGCAAAAAAACTAAGGAAAATTATGAGTAACGTTACACTACTAGGCGATCAGTCTGTTCGCTATCCGACAACTTATTGTCCAGAAATTCTGGAAACCTTTGATAATAAACATCCTGGTAATGACTATTTTGTAAAATTCAATTGTCCGGAATTTACCAGTCTTTGTCCTATCACCGGTCAACCTGATTTTGCAACGATCTACATTTCGTATGTACCGAATATCAAAATGGTCGAAAGTAAATCACTTAAGCTCTATATGTTTAGTTTCCGTAATCATGGTGATTATCATGAAGATTGCATTAATATCATCATGAAAGATCTAATTAAATTAATGGATCCCAAATACATCGAAGTCTGGGGTAAGTTTACGCCACGAGGTGGTATTTCTATTGATCCTTATGCTAATTACGGTAAACCCGGTACTCACTGGGAACAAATTGCGCTTAATCGTTTAGCTAATCACGATCTTTATCCTGAAAAAGTCGATAATCGCTAATCTCATCAGCCTAACAGGAATTTTTTAATGCAACATCGTAAAGCACTTGTGATATTTTCGGGTGGGCAAGATTCGACCACTTGCCTGCTGCAAGCCATTGCTGATTATGGACGTGAAAACGTTGAAACAATCAGCTTTCAATACGGTCAACGACATGCCATTGAGCTTGAAAAAGCCAAATGGATTGCTGACGATCTTGGTGTAAAGCAAACCCTCATTGATACTTCAGTGATCAAACAAACGACCAATAATGCCTTGATTGATGACTCACAAGAAATCAAAGCTGCTCAAGAAGGGAATTATCCGAATACCTTTGTTGATGGGCGTAATATGCTATTTTTATTGTTAGCGGGGTGTTATGCCAAACAACACGCTATTCAAGATATTATTATTGGTGTATGTGAAACTGATTTTAGTGGTTATCCGGATTGTCGAGATATCTTTATTAAATCCATGAATGTATCGATGAATTTAGCCTTGGATTACACGTTTAACATCATCACCCCTTTAATGTATCTCACTAAAGCGCAAACATGGGAAATGGCTGATAAACTCGGTTATCTTGATTATATCCGACAACACACTCACACTTGTTATTACGGGGTTGACGGCGGATGTGGTCAGTGCCCAAGTTGTGAGCTGCGTGAAAAAGGGTTAAATCAGTATCTAACTCATAACACTAAATAGTATTATTTAAAGGGTAAAAGCATGTCTGACCATCAACAACGATTAGTCTCATTGGATGTATTGCGAGGAATGACCATTGCAGGAATGATTTTAGTGAATAATCCTGGGTCGCCAAATGCTATTTATCCTTTACTTAGGCATGCTAAATGGAACGGGCTGACTTTTGCCGATCTCATCTTTCCTTTATTTATGTTTATTATGGGAGTTTCGACTTATATTTCCTTAAATAAATTAGAATTTAAGCTTAATAAAATTTTGCTAATTAAAATTTTGAAAAGAACACTGATCATTTTTGCTATTGGATTATTGATTGCTTGGTTTTCGGGGTTTCTTACTTTGTATAAATATTTTAATTGGCTGCCGTTTCATGAGCGGATGGTTGAAGCTTTGTCTTGCATAGATCAAATCCGAATTATGGGCATTTTACAGCGTTTAGCGATCTGTTATTTGTTTTCTTCTCTTATTATTTTATGTTTTGATAGAAAATATTTGCCTATTTTGATCGTTCAAATATTACTTTTTTATTTTTTCATCTTATATTTGGGCAACGGGTTTGAGCAAAAAAGTAACAACATTATTGCTAAAGTCGATAAAATGATTTTGGGTGAAGAGCGTATGTATTTTGATGATGGTATTTATTTTGAGCCGGAAGGGGTATTAAGTACTTTTCCGGCTATTGCTCAAGTCCTTATTGGCTTTTGTATAGCCAAACAAATATTTGCCACTAATGTCAATGTCGACAAAATAAAAATCTTGATTAAATACGGGATAACTTTTTCCATAATAGGGTTTATTTTGAGTTTTATCTGCCCAATTAATAAAAAAATCTGGTCACCGTCATTCGTATTGGTCACTTGTGGTATAGGTTGTGTGTTATTTGCCTTATTAATTTGGTTGATTGATATCAAAAAATACAAAAACGCTGTTCATTGTTTTATCCCATTTGGCATGAATTCTTTATTCATTTTTGTTATCGCCGGTATTATTTCGATCATAACGCGTAGAATGACGCTGGTTTATCATTCTGATTCATTGAGTTTGCGACAATTTCTGTATTCAAAAGTTTTAGCTCAATATTTTGGAAACTATCCCAGTTCTTTTATCTATGCCTTATTCATTGTCGGTATTTGTTGGTTGATTGCTTTTATTTTATATAAAAAGCATTTTTTTATAACAATTTAAAAATATTAAATATCGATGTAATTAAATTCGAATTATCCGACATTTTTTACCTTAATTACATCATTTTTACGTTAAACATTATGGGTTCTCTCACCCCATTCAAAAAAGGAAACGAATATGTATTTGGATATTCACTCAGACACACTACAGAAAAAATTTACCCTAGCTCAGCAGCGTAAAGCACTTTGTTGGCTCTCTTTTTTTCATATTTTAGTTATTGCATCAAGCAATTATCTGGTACAAATCCCGTTTGATATCTTCGGTTTTCATACCACATGGGGAGCATTTACCTTTCCATTTATCTTTTTAACCACCGATTTAACCATCCGGGTATTTGGTGCCAGCCTTGCCAGAAGAATTATCTTTGTTGTCATGATACCTGCTTTACTGTTCTCTTATTCCATTTCGGTTGTATTTTTTGAAGGGCATTGGATGGGATTTTCAGCGTTGTGTGATTTTAACAGTTTTGTTTTTCGAATTGCATTAGCCAGTTTTGCTGCTTATTTGGTTGGGCAATTGATGGATATCACTGTGTTTAATTATTTACGAAAAAATAAAGCGTGGTGGGTTGCGCCTTCGGCGTCAGCGGTGTTAGGTAATGGTATTGATACAATTGTCTTTTTTGCTATTGCCTTTTATCAAAGTAACGACGAATTTATGGCGAATCATTGGATCGAAATAGCCTCAATTGACTATAGTTTTAAAATTTTAATTTGTGGATTATTCTTCTTACCTCTTTACGGTGTTATTTTAAATTTTTTAATGAAAAGATTAATGACGTTAGCCAACGCCAATCCATAATTTTGTTCGCTTTTGTAACGGAGCGCCTTCCACTATTTACAAAACTCATTTATATTCATGGATAAATGAGTTTCTCTCCTCATTTAATGGCAATGATATTCTTTTAACGATATGTTTTAATGAAAGATAATTTTTAATTAGTCATACTCGAAGGACGGGTATTGTCTTTAAAAACAACTTTTGCCAAACGTTTTAAGGGAGTGCATAATATAGATAATCGAATAATGTTGATAATGTCATATTTGGAATAGATAATAGGTGGAAAATAATGAGCTTTATTAAAGAGTTAAGCGTGCTGAGCTTAATTTTGTTTTTAATTGGTTGCGATAATAGCAATCAACCGACTTCAGTTGCTAATGAAAATAAAGAAATTCAAACAACAACTCAATCAGTTGAAGAAAAATCATTAGAGAGTAGCTTAAATCAAAATAGTCAACCAACTGCTCAATTAGTTGAAGAAAAACCATTAGGAACTAGTTCAAATCAAAATAGTCAAACATCAGCTCAATCCGTTGAAAAAAAATCCTCTGAAGCTAAATCAGCACATAAAAATCAATCAAATAGTGTTTTTACGGTAACACCGGAGTTAAAAGAGAAGTATAAAAATAAACATTTAACGGTTCTCGATAGCTCAGAAGTAATGCTTGATGGCTCCAGTACTTTAGTCATTACTTTTTCTGTTCCACTTAATCCTAAACTCAATTTCTCTAATCTACTTAGGCTTGTTGATAAAGAAAAAGGTAATGTAGATGGAGCATGGGAACTTTCAGATAATGGATTAGAGTTAAGGCATCGATTTCTTGAGCCAAATCGTAAGTTAACGTTGACTATTGATAAAATGTTATCGGCAATTAATGATAGCCAGTTATCAGCTGTTTATCAAACGGAGTTGACCACCCAAAACCGCCAACCTTTTATCGGATTTGCAAGTACGGGGTTATTATTGCCTAGTAAATCTATGAGTGGAATACCCGTTAATACATTAAACGTAAATAAAGTCGATGTTAACTTTTTTAGAATCAAACCAGAAAAATTATCTGAATTTATTACTAATGTTGGGTTTATTAATTTTTTACCTAATTGGCGTTCTTCTGAAATTAGCCCTTATATGGATTTGGTTTATTCGTCTCGTTTTGATTTAAATCCTAAACCTAATGCTCAAGAAACTTTGTTATTGAACTTATCCGCAATTTCAGAACTTAATAAGGAAGGTGTTTATCTAGCGGTAATGAATGAAGCAGGTAAATATCCCTATGAAAACCCAGCCAGTTTGTTTTCAATAAGTAATGTGGGTGTCGCTATTCATGCTTATCAAAATGGTAAATTGATGGTTATGACGCATGCGTTAGATGATGGTAAACCATTACCAAACATAAATTTATCATTACTTTGTGCTAAAAATACAACCGCGGATAATAAACATTGCCTAACCCTATCAACTCAAACAGATAACGAAGGTTTTGCTGAATTAACTATATCGGAAGGTGATCATTATTCTTTATTAATAGCCAATGATGGAAACCAAACTTCATTTGTCAATATCGATCGTAATGCATTGAATTTAACTGAATTTAACCTGTCTGGTTCAACGTTTTATTCAAAACAATTATTTGTTTTTGGACCTCGTGATTTATATCGTCCTAATGAAACCATTTACTTTAATGCATTACTACGAGATGCGGATGGACAAATGTTACCGGATCAACCGATTATCGTTGATGTTCTTTCTCCTGATGGTAAATCGACTGGAACATATAATTTGAAACGTCAATCTGACTCTCACGGTTTATATCAATTTCATCTTACTATTCCGAGTGATGCGGCTACAGGTAAATGGGCACTTCGTTTTAATTTAGGTGATGATAATTATCGTTTTTCTTATTTTGGTGTGGAAGAGTTCTTGCCTGAACGAATGGCAATGGAAATTACGGCTCCATCTGACCATCCAATGTTGATTGGTAATGATGTAGAATTCGATATTAAAGGTCGCTATTTATATGGTGCACCAGCATCAGGTAATAAATTAACTGGTCAAGTATATCTAAAAAAATTGGATTCGATTAAAGGATTTGACGATTATAAAATTGGATCTATCACAGATAAAAACGTTTATAAAGAGCTAGAAACCATTGATAATACGCTAGATAATAGTGGTCTTAATCAAATCAAACTTGATTCAAATAAATGGTCGAGGATAAAAATGCCGGTTAGAGTGGTTATGCAAGCTAGCTTACTCGATTCAGGTGGTAGACCCGTGACGCGTTATGCTACTCAAGATATTTGGCCTGCTGAACAGATGCCTATTTTAAGAGTACTATTTAGTGAATCACCCTATTATGATTGGAAAACTGATAAGTATGATAATCGTCCAACTGTAGATGTGGGCGAAATAGCTGAATTTGAAGTAGCTTATATTAATATGCTTGGTAAGAAATTAGCTACCAATAACTTAAAAGCTCGTGTCGTTCGTGAACGTAATGACTATTATTGGTCTTGGTCTGACGACGATGGTTGGCGTGAAATTGTTAATGAAAAAGAATTTGTTGTTTCAGAAAATAAATTAACCATTGGTGAAAATAGTACCGCCACTGTTCGCTTCCAGCCAGATGATTATGGATCTTATCGAGTTGAAATTATTGATCCAAAAACAAACATTATCAGTAGTCTGCGCTTTTGGGTTGGTTATGATTGGGAAGATAACACCCGCGGTACGAACTCAGTACGTCCAGATCAAGTTAAATTAAGTATTGATAAAACATCTTATGCTTATGGTGATACAGCTAAAGTTCATGTTCAAGCCCCAGTTGCAGGTTCAGGATATATATCGCTTGAAACAAATGATGGCACGTTATGGAAAAAAGAAATTACTTTAGGCGAAGAGGGTCTAGAAGTCGAAATACCAATTAAAAATTGGGCTAGACATGATATTTATATTAACGCAATGATTATTCGTCCATCAACTGATACAGCAGTACAAACTGTTAAAAGAGCTGTTGGTTTACTTTATTTACCAATCGATACTTCTAATCGTCAATTAAATTTGACGATTGATGCACCTAAGGTAACCGAACCAGAAAAAATCGTTCCGATAAAAATCAAAATGGATAAACAAGCAGTTAATAAAGGCCAGAAAGTAACAGTATTAGTATCTGCTGTAGACTCAGGCGTTTTGAATATAACTGATTTTAAAACACCTGATCCATACACCGCATTTTTAGGACGAAAACGATATAACGTGGATCAATATGATGTGTATGGCAAGTTGATTGAGGCAACAGGACGAACAATCAATATGACTTTTGGTGGTGATGCAATTATCTCTGGTGGTAAAAAACCATTAACCGAAGTGCAAATTGTTGCTCAACAGCTTAAAACCATTCAATTAAATAAAGATGGGGAGGGGATTGTTGAATTAGCGTTGCCTAATTTTAACGGTGAATTACGTTTGATGGCTCAAGCTTGGGATGACAATCGTTTCGGTAAAGCTGAACAAATTATGACGGTTGCTTCTCCTGTAGTGACCGAATTATCAATGCCACGATTCTTATCGGGAGGCGATCAGGCGGTATTAGCATTAGATATTCATAATTTAACTGATTTGTCTCAAACAATGCAGGTAGAAGTCAAGACGACAGGATTAGTTCATCAAAATTCGTCTAACGCTACAAATCTCAAACTTGATAGCAAACAGAAAAAAATACTTCAAATCCCTGTCATTGCTGATTATGGCTATGGACAAGGAACGATAAATGTCAGTATCAAAGGTATTAAATTAAATGATAATCCAAATTATGAAATTAATCGTTCATGGAAATTAGGCGTAAGACCAGCTTATTCTGCAACAGATATGAATTATAGCTTTGCCATAAATGGTGGCGAAAGTTGGCAGTTTTCTTCTAAAGATATGGATAATTTAATTGGCAATACTGTTGGTGCTAAATTAATTATTTCTAATCAACCACCGCTGAATATTGCGCAATATATCAAAGAATTATTTGCGTACCCTTATGGTTGTTTAGAACAAACAACAAGTGGTTTATTTCCATCTTTGTATGCTAATAGTGAACAACTTGCTGCATTAGGGATTGAAACCGAATCTGACGAAAACCGTCGTCAAAAGATTCAATTAGGGATTTCTCGAATTTTATCGATGCAACGAAATAATGGTAGTTTTGGTCTTTGGAATAGTGAAAGTAATGAAGAATATTGGCTGACTGTTTATGCCACTGACTTTTTATTGCAAGCTAAAGAACGAGGGTATCAAGTGAGTGATTCGGCACTCAATTCAGCTATGACGCGAATAGGTCAGTATATCTATGATTCTTCATCCTTTAATAATATGGAAGTTTATTATCGTGATTCAAAAATGATAGCCTATAGTAAATTGACTATAAAAGCTTATGCACTGATGATACTGGCTAAACAAAATAAAATTACGTCTGCTATGCGTAATGAAATTTATAGTTTATCTCGACAAATCATGAATGAAAATATAGCGTTATCGCCTCTGCCTATTGCACAGTTAGCATTAACCGCTAAGCTAATAGGTAATAAGGAACTTTATCAAAACTTAATGGAAGAAGTTGATAACACTATCTATGATAATCAGAATGGGTGGTATTATGATTATGGAAGCGATATTCGTGATGAAGCTTTGGTGTTAGCATTATTATTAGAAAATGATATTGGAATTAATTTACAACCTGATTATTTATTTAGTTTATCTGATTCTTTAAGTAATAAGCGTTACTTTTCAACTCAAGAATTAAATGCTCTATTTATTGCTGGTTGGTCATTAGAACAACATAAAAGTAAGAAAAAATTCAAAGTTTCTATTAATGATAAAGTGAAGTCTGCCAATGCATCTTTAAAACAATCCTATGACTTTGAGGATATTAAGCATGGATTAACTATTTCAAATCCTCAAAATGATATGCCACTTTACATTAACATGACCGTGTCAGGTTATGCTAAAACACCACCAGCACCAACTCCAGAGCAAAATGACTTAACAATTAGTCGAAGTTATTACGACTTAAATGGAAAAAGTATTACGCCATCAAAGATTGACGTAGGTACCGTAATGTTTGTCATGTTAGATATAAAATCAAAAGAAAGAATTCAGGATGGTTTAATTGTTGATTTCTTACCTGCCGGGTTAGAATTAGAAAATCAAAATCTAACTGGAAGTAGTATTAATTTAGATACTTATCCAGCTTTAGTTAAGCTACTGAGCAATGAAAATAGTGGCGATGTTAAATATCAAGAATATCGTGATGACAGGTATGTTACTGCCGTTGATATAGGTAAGTATTATCAATCGCATAAACGAGTTGGGTACTTAGTAAGGGCTGTTACTCCAGGTAACTATGTAGTTCCTCAGCCTTATGTAGAATCTATGTATCGACCGGAACTATTTGCAATTGGTCGTTCGCTTGATATGATGGCTATTTCACAACCTAAATAAAGAATGCATAATTATTTTAAGTTTGAATAACTCATTTTTTAAAACTTAAAATAATAATAATACATCCGCCAATTTTGATTGGCGGTGTTTTTATGATAAAAAATATTTGTTAACTCCAATAATAGACTGTTTTTTGATGAAGATAAAAAAACGCCTTGTAAAATTACTTATTTGGTTATTAATTGTCATATTTACTTTGTTAAGTGTTTTTTTTATCGCTGACTTTTTATTTCCTATATCAATATCAAAAAATAAAACTACACAAACTATTGTCGCTGAAGATGAAACACCTTTATGGCGTTTTGCTGATGAAAATGGTATTTGGCGTTATTCAGTTAATTTAGAAGAGGTTCCTGATTTTTATTTAGAAGTATTGATCAATTATGAAGACCGTTATTTCTATGAACATGTTGGTATAAATCCTGTTTCTTTGATTCGTGCTGCTTGGCAAAATTTTTGTAATGATAGAATTATTTCTGGCGGAAGTACTATATCGATGCAAGTGGCAAGATTACTTTATCCACATGATCGAACTATACTTGGTAAATTGAACCAAATTTTTCGTACTCTACAGCTTGAATTGCATTATAGTAAAAAAGAAATTTTAACCTTATATATTAATCATGCACCCTATGGCGGGACAATTGAAGGTATAGGTGCTGCAAGTTGGACATATTTTGGCAAACAACCAAGTGAGTTAACCCGAAGTGAAGCGGTTTTGTTAGCGGTATTACCGCAAGCACCGAGTCGATTGCGACCAGATAAATATCCTGAGCGTGCAAAGTTAGCTCGAGATAAAGTTTTAAATCGTCTGTCCGAATATAATGTTTGGTCAAAGGACTTGATAGAGCAAGTTAGGCAAGAAGAAGTATGGGTTTATCCCCGTAAAACACCACAGCTAGCACCATTATTATCGTATCGTTTAAAACGACAATATCCTAATGATACTATTATTCATTCAACCATTGATTCAATTCTTCAATACAATCTTGAAGATATGGCAATCAACCGTAAAAATCAATTACCACCAAAATCATCATTGGCTATATTAGTTGTGGACCATACCGATATGAAAGTTAAAGCATATATAGGTTCAGCCGATTTTAATGATAAAGATCGCTTTGGTCAGATAGATATGATTAATGCACTTCGATCACCGGGATCAACCTTGAAACCATTTATTTATGCATTTGCTATTGATGAGGGTATGATCCATTCTGAATCTTTATTGCAAGATGTTCCTCGTATCCATTCAGACTACCGACCTACAAATTTTAATGAAGATTTTCAAGGCCCAGTAAGTGCTTCAGAGGCTTTGAGTAAGTCTTTAAATTTACCGGCAGTACAGTTAATCGAACTTTATGGCCCTAAACGATTTGCGGGTAAACTTGCTGGTGTTGGATTATCTTTAAAATCAATTAATAATACGCCTAATATCTCTTATATTTTAGGTGGAGCTTCATTAAGATTAGATAACTTAGTCAGCGCTTATAGCGCTTTTGCCCGACAGGGGGAAGTTAGTCCGTTACGTTTTACACAAAGTGATCCTGTAGTCAATAAACCGTTTATTTCAGAAGGAAGTGCATGGATCACCAAACATATGTTAGTCAGAAATAATATGCTTTATTATAAAACCGGTACAAGTTATGGATATCGGGATGCATGGGCAATTGGTATTAATCCGCGTTATTTAATTGGCGTATGGGTTGGTCGTCCTGATGGAACCCCTGTAGCCGGTCAATATGGCTCTATTTCGGCAACGCCAATTTTACAACAAGTTGATTCATTATTATTAAATAGGGAATACCGATTAAATCGTTCGTTACCTGTTTCAGTTAAACCTGACTCTGTCACTTCGGAAAAAATATGCTGGCCATCCGGACAAGTATTACCCGATAATGATGTTAACTGCCATCGTCAAAAAAATGCATGGATATTAAATCATATGGTTCCACCAACAATTGGAACATTGACTGAACTTAATAATAATATGTATCATTCTGGCTGGATCAATCTTTGGGTGAATGAGGATGGTAAACGTGTGGCGGCCGATTGTCATGGTGCACAGAAAAAGCAGATTGTACTCTGGCCAATTGCACTTGAAAACTGGTTATTGCCAAATGAGCAAAGACAAGCACTCATACCAGCAATTGATAAAAATTGTCCTATAATTGGTAGAGATATTTTTTCTTCATTAATGATTGTCGGATTACGTGATAGACAGCTAGTTAAATCTGTACCAGGACAAAGTCAACTTTCAATAGATTTATCAGCAGAAGGTGGAGCGGGTGAAAAATGGTGGTTTCTAGATGGAGAACTGGTTGCACAGTCAATAGATGATGAAAAAGTGTCACTAACTATTGCTAGAAAAGGTACTCATCGTTTGCTTTTGATAGATGAAAGTGGGCAGATATCACGAATTAAATTTATATCTGATTAGTAGGAAAATCTAAATATGGCTATTGAAAGAACACTCTCAATTATTAAACCCAATGCAGTTAGAAAACATGTCATTGGTGAGATTGAAACCAGAATTTCACAAGCAAAACTTGATATTGTTGCTTTGAAAATGCTTAAATTAACGAGAGATCAAGCTGAAGGTTTTTATGCAGAGCATAAAGGGAAATCTTTTTTTGACAATTTGATTAAATTTATAATTTCTGGTCCAATTGTCGTGCAGGTATTAGAAGGTGAAAATGCTATCAAACGTTACCGTGATCTTATGGGACCAACGGATCTATCTAAAGCTAATGCCGGTACTTTACGAGCAGATTTTTCTGATAGTGTAACGGAAAACGCTGTGCATGGATCGGATTCTCTAACTTCTGCTGAAAGAGAAATCGCTTATTTTTTTGTAGATAGTGAGATCTTTGGTGGTGAAAACAAATAAACATAAAAAATTACGAAAATACTAGCATAACTTTAAATAAAAAATATGACATTAATTAAATCCAAAAAAACTTATTACTCAACAATTTAAATAATAGTTGGTAGATTTTTGTGAACAGTTGATTTGAACGTCTATGCGGTGTTGTAGCTGATAAAAAGATCTCTAATTAGCGGGCACAAAAAGCTTCATTCTTTTCTCTTCGCTAAATAATTAGTTATTTTTCTCAAGGAGCAGCATTTATTCCTGCTCCACACATAAAAGTAATTATAATTGATTGATTTTATTCTAATCTAAACTAGGTTTGATTATGACTATGGTCAACAATATCAATTTACTTCTAACGGTTTTCCGTCGGCTTCGATATTAATGAATTCCATACCGGTAGGGTTTACCGCCATTATGGCTTTGGCTAATGTTTCATGAAAAACGATATGAAGCGATTCTCTCAATAAAAAAACTAATCTTTGTTCTAAAGGAATTTCATTTAAAATTTTTCTGTCCAAAATGAGTTTTTTTATAAAATATGTTCTTCTAGGCTTTTCATAATCGGATTTATCTTTATCTAAAGCCTCGATTATATTGTCAGAAAGTAGACAAAAATAGTCTTTAATGAGTTTACCTTGTGGGGTTGTTAATTCAGTGTCAATAATTTTAATCCCTTTAGGCTTAAAGCTTTTAATGACATTGGCAATTTTATCGGTAATAAAAATCTCAGGGCCAGACAAAAAATCAGACATAACGGGCTGAGAGGGTATTGTTCCATTAAATTCCAAATTTATTAAAGTGGGGTTTAAGTGATCATCACGATTGGTTATTCGAATCAATGGATAGGCTTGGTCTGATTTTCTCTGTATAAAATAATAATTTTCCATGTTTTATTTCTCTTCAAAGGGTTGTATTTTTTGGGGGGATATAATAGATTTGCTGATTGTTGGTTAAAATAGTAGCATGAAGTATGTTTTCTGAAGCGTTTATTTTTGTAATTATTTTACCTATCTATTATGTTTTCCAAAGTTTTGAATAACAAAATAGATAGAAGATTGGATTTATTCTCCTTCTAAATGCTCTCTGTTGATATATTCATGAACGCTATTTGTTAGTCATATAACTGTTTAAATTGCGCTAAATGATAGGCTAATATTTGGCTCAGTAATGGCTTAAATATGCCAATCTTCTACTTTAATAAATTTTAAACCAGTTGGTTTAACAGTCATTAATGCTTCAACTATAGATCGGTGATAAAGCATTATTGTGTGATCTTCTCCTAATTTAAAAATTAATCTTTCTTCTAACGGAATATTTTTTAAAATATTTTCATCAAGCTTAAATTTATCGATAAAATAGCAATCATCCCCTTCGTCGAATTTAGAGTTTAGTTTATCCATTGCATTAATAATATTATAAATATGTATATAAAAGTAATCCTTAAAAATATCACCTTTATTACTTGTAATCATAGCTGGAATTAGTTGAATTCCAAATATATTGAGTGAAGACAATATTTTTTTTAACTTATCTGAGATTACTGATTCAGGTTGGGAAAAATAATCACCAATGACTGGGCTGGCAAAATAGGGTTCACTAAATGTAAATTCCATCACTTTCGGTTTGAGAATTTTTTCATTTTCGTAATCATATAGATATTCTTCCGTATGTTCCGAATCAGGATCACACATAATTAAAGGATAGGCTTTATCACCTGCTCGATCAATAATATAATATTCAAACTCGTCATTTGTACTATTCATGTTTCATATTCCTTATATCTAATTTTTATCAGTTTGTTTTTATTATAACATTTAGTCTGATTTTCAAAAAAATCATATTTGTAAATTAATTTATATTAAATTAAATAGCTTCTTCCAAATCTTTTATTTGGCTGAGGGGGTGGGTCTCAATAACCACATTTACTTTTTTGAGTATCAAATCCGTCTGGGTGAGTGTAAATAGAAGTGTTCTATAAATTCAGATAATTTATTGCTTACTACTTATAAGACTTATAAGACATTTTTAATATAACTTTAATTTATAAGCATCTAAATAATCGTTATTTATTTCCCTCGATTCTTTATTGATAAACTTAAATCCATATAAAGTCCAAAGGGGGATAATAACAATGAAATTTTTCTTCGGCAAAGAGCAAGAATTTATCCTGCTCTTTTTGTAATGGTAATGAAGTTTATTTTTTAACTAAATTTCATCATTCAGATAAAAATCAATTCATGGATATTTTTATCCTATTTATTTCAGTTGGATTAATATCTTCAAATCTTCACTAAAATTAAAAATACCAATCTTCCACTTTTGTAAATGAAACTCCTTCAGGGTTAACCGCCATAATAGCATTAACAACGGTCTTATGGTAAAGATGTATAGATGAATCTTCATAAAGTTTAAATACTAATCGTTCAACTAATGGAACATTTTTTAACACATTTTTGTCAAGTTCTAAACTCTCAATCCAAAGTAATAGATCTGGATCGTAATCATCTTCTGTATATTCAGATTTTTCTCTATCGACAGCTTTTAGATGATTATAGATATGTATATAAAAATAATCTTTTAAAATGTCTCCAGTATTGGTCTCGATTTCTGCCGGTATGAGCTGTATTCCTGTAATGTGCATACTGTTTAAAACATCAGCTATTTTACTTGAAACAATACTTTCAGGTGAAGGAAAATAATCGCCAATTACAGGTTTTTTGGGAATGGGATCACAAAATTTAAAATGAGTTAATTCAGGATTTTCAATTCTTGTTTTGCTTAGAGTATACATCATAGTGTGCCTGGAGTCATCTTGAGGACCGATTAATGGATATGCTTTATCTCCTGCTCGGTCAATAATGTAATATTCAAACTCGTCATTTGTACTATTCATGTTTCATATTCCTTATATATATTTAATTTTTATCAGTTTGTTTTTATTATTATAACATTCAGTCTGATTTTCAAAAAAATCATATTTGTAAATTAATTTATATTAAATTAAATAGCTTTTTTCAAATCTTTTATTTGGCTGAGGGGGGTGGGTCTCAATAACCACATTTACTTTTTTGAGTATCAAATCCGTCCAAGTGACTGTAAATAGAAATGCGCTATAAATTCAGATAATTTGTTGCTTACTACTTATAAGACTTATAAGACGTTTTTAATATAACTTTAAGTTATAAGCATCTAAATAATTGTTATTTATTCCCTTCGATTCTTTATTGATAAACTTAAATCCATATAAAGTCCAAAGGGGGATAATAACAATGAAATTTTTAACTAAGTCACTGTCGGTAGCTGCACTAATCGGCTCATTATTGGTTTCAAGTTCGGCTTATGCTGATCGTCTTGATGATATCGAAAAAAAAGGGGTAATTAAAATTGCGGTATTTGATAGTAATCCACCCTTTGGATTTGTTGATGAAAAAACGCATAATATTGTCGGGTTAGATGTGGATTATGCCAATGAAATCGGTAGAGCTTTAAAGGTAAAAGTCGAACTTGTACCGACTAATCCTGCCAATCGTATACCATTATTAACTTCACAAAAAGCCGATTTAATTGTGGCTAATTTTACCGTAACAGAGGAGCGTGCCAAAGCGGTCGATTTTAGCGTGCCTTACTTTGCTACAGGTCAAAAATTTGTGGCAAAAAAAGGGGTATTAAAATCGCCGGATGATTTAAAAAATCTTCGTATAGGCGCCGATAAAGGTACAGTAATGGAAATTACTCTACGTGAGAAATATCCTACCGCTAAAGTAATTTCGTATGATGATACGCCGTTTGCGTTTGCAGCATTACGTAATGGGGTAGTGCAAGCTATTACGCAAGATGATGCTAAATTAATTGGTTTACTTGCCAATGTGCCAGAAGAGCAACGTGCTATTTTTGAAATTTCACCCTTTAGTATTACGCAAGAATATCAAGCGGTTGGCATTCCTAAAGGCGAAACTCGTCTAAAAGATAAAGTGGATAAAATCTTGTTAAATCTTGAAACAGACGGTGAAGCGGTGACGATTTATAATCGTTGGTTTGGACCCGAAACAACGTCAGCAATGCCACGTGGTGATTTTAAAATCGGTAAAGGTCAATAAATAGATGTTTGAGCAATTACTTGAACCACGATATTTGTGGTGGTTGTGGGACGGTTTTTTAGTGACGCTTGCGATTTCGTTATTAACCATAATATTGTCAACCGTACTGGGTTTTTTGTTAGTCATTGCTCAACAAAGCCATGTCAAAATCATCAAAGGAGTAGTAACAACCTACAATGCTATTTTTCGTTATTCGCCTTTATTACCGCAACTGTTTTTTTGGTATTTTGGTGTCGGTAATTTGTTGCCTGTTGAATTTAAAGTGTGGTTATTTGATGAGCCCCAAATTAACCTCTTTTTTTTAACGTTAAAAATGCCTTCTTTTGAGTTTATTATTGGTCTAATAGCTTTAACTTTTTATTCCAGTGCTTTTATTGCTGAAGAGTTTCGTTCTGGTATTTTAGGCGTGTCGAAGGGACAACAACAAGCGTCTTTAGCATTGGGGTTAACGTGGTGGCAAAGTATGCGGTTTATCATTTTACCACAAAGTGTGCGCATCGCTTTTCCGCCATTAATTGGGCAATATATGAATATTATCAAAAATTCATCATTAACCATGGCTATCGGTGTGCTTGAGCTTTCCTATGTTTCTCGTCAAGTCGAAACGGAATCATTAAAGACGTTTCAAGATTTTGCTATTGCAACAATGTTATATATTTTAGCCATTGCGATAGTTGGAACGCTAGGTAATATTTATCAAGCAAGTCGATTGCAAATAAGCAAAGGATAGTCAGTTATGGATCTTATGGGATTTGCTGTTATTTGGAATAATCTGGGTTACCTGATGTGGGGTAACTTTCCTGGTGGCATATTTTTGACATTATTAATGAGTGTTATTGCAATTATTTTTTCTACCATTTTAGGCATCTTAGCCGGTATTGGTTTGACCGTGCTGAAAGGTGCAGTGCGTTGGTTACTCATCACACTTCTTGCTTTTTTGCGAGCAATCCCAGTCATCATGTTAATTTTTTGGACTTATTTTTTATTACCTGTGATTTTTAATATTGATGTGCCAGCTATTGCGACCGTGATCTTTGCTTTATCATTAATTGGAGCTGCTTATATTGGTCATTCGGTTTATGCAGGTATGATTGCAATTGCTAAAGATCAGTGGCAAGCCGCTTATTCATTGGGACTGAATAAAGCGCAAGTCATTATCTATATTATTTTACCACAAGCATTAAAAATGATGTTGCCGTCGTTTATTAATCAATGGGTTTCACTAATTAAAGATACTTCGTTAGCTTATATCGTTGGGGTTGCTGAGTTCACTTTTGTTGCAACACAAATTAATAATCGAAGTATGGTTTACCCCACTGAGATTTTTCTATTTGTTATATTGATCTATTTTATGATTTGTTTTGTACTGGATATATCGATTTCAAATATAACTAAAGTGCATATATCAAAATCAATTCAGAAGAATTAGTAACGCTTTACCTTTACTTATTAATCATTTTTATTACAGTTGAGATACTATTATTGTGAAAGATTCTAACATTAAGGTTTTTTTAAGGTAGTTTATTTAAATTGAAAGAATGAATAATTAATTTAGCTAAACATTTCATGTGGCATGATATTAATACAAAACTTTTTTTATTAATTAACGCATCTGAACATGCATCGAAGTCCTTTATTTATTTTGCTATTTTTTGTGCTAATTATCTCATTTATCTACCTATTATTGTTCTTGTCGTCTATTGGTTTACCAAACCGTTATCTAGAACCTTGATTATTAAAGTCTTTATGACATTGTTGCTTGCCTTGTTGATAACGTTTGTTATTCGACATTTATTTTATTCTCCACGGCCTTTTGCTCTAGAAATCGGTACTAATTATTTGCATCATGAAAAAAATAGCTCTTTACCCAGTCAACATGCAGTATTTATAGGGGCAATTTGCTTTTCGGTCTTGTTTAATTATCAACATAAATACAAAAAATTAATACTATTGTTTACTGGTATTGCGATTCTTATTTGTTGGAGCCGTATCTATTTAGGCATTCATTGGCCTCTTGATATTGTTATTGGATTTATCATCAGTGGATTATCAGCTTTTATTGTAAAAAAGATTTGGATTTTATTTTTTAAAAAATCTGCATATAAATAGTTTTAAATTTGGTCTTAACCTAAAAAATAAAATTACACTTAAAATGTGTTTGTTATAAAAATCAAAGCGTATAATAAAAACTAACCATTGGTTAGAATCATGAGATTGTCAATAGGATAAACCTTAATGAAAATACTTATTGTAGAAGATGATAGTCTATTACAAAAAGGGCTTTTTGATGGCATAACTTCAAATGGGTATGTTTGTGAACTTGCCTCTAATGGCAAGCAAGCTGAAGAACATTTACAGTTCGGTCAATTTAGCCTGATTATTCTGGACTTAGGTTTACCTGATTGTGATGGTTTGGATCTTCTAACTCGCTGGCGTAAGAACCAAATTGATACACCTGTTCTGATTTTGACAGCAAGAGATACGATAGAAGACAAAGTGGAAGGTTTAGATCTTGGCGCTGATGATTATTTAATTAAACCATTTGCTTTAACCGAATTATTAGCAAGGATAAGAGCATTAATTCGCCGTAATCAAGGCACGGCGGATAATCATATAAGTTATGGTGCAATTACGATTGATATCAAACAAAAAAATGTAATGCTCAATCAACAAGAAGTGATCTTAACGCCTAAAGAATTCATCGTTTTGTCTCGTCTAATGTTGAAGGCTGGCGAAAAAGTCCATCGTGATTTATTACAGAATGATTTGTATGATTGGCAAAGTGATCCAAGTTCCAATGTACTTGAAGTTTATATACATGGATTACGTAATAAATTAGGAAAAAACTTTATTAAAACAGTCCGTGGATATGGCTATCAATTGAGTGATGGACATAAATAACCCTTTTATTATTGCAACTTAAAAATTATGATCAGTAAATCACTTAGCAATATACGTCAAAGTATTCGATGGAACCTTTTTTTTACTTTGGGTGCTATCATGCTAATTTGTCAAATTATTACTGTTTTTTGGTTATGGCATGAAAGTAAAGAACAAATTGATGTTTTAGTGAATTTAACCTTGAGTCAAAACAAAATTGATGAAGTGGTTGAACATGAGGAATTAGAAGCGATATTTGCATTGTTTTGTTCCGCTTTTTCAATGATGATCGTAACATTATTTCTGGCGTATAAAGCAATAAAATGGATTACAAAACCTTTAGAAGTGCTTGAAAAAGATCTAAATGAACGAACCGAAGACAATCTGAGTTCAATCGAACCAATCAGTAATATGCGAGAAATTAAATCTATCACGACAGTACTCAATAAATTGTTTGTTAGATTGAGTAATACTCTTGCTCAAGAGCGTCTTTTTACGGCTGATGTTGCGCATGAAATGCGAACTCCCCTGGCAGGAATACGTCTACATCTAGAATTATTAGAAACAACGCATCATATCGATTGTCATGAGTTGATTGAACGCATTGACCGCTTAGTCAATACTGTCGAACAGTTATTAATGCTTGCCCGGGCTAGCCAAAAATTCACCGTAGGGCATTATCAGAATATCAATTTTCATGATGATATTATGCTTCCTCTTTATGATGAACTTAATGAATTAACACAACAAAAAAAACAAAATCTTCAATGGGTTATCGATGAAAGCGATCTTGTTTTTAGTGGTGATGCTACATTAATTCGATTGTTAATACGTAATTTGGTTGAAAACAGTTATCGATACAGTCCGGAAAAAAGTAAAATTCTTGTCAGCTGCTATAAAGATAATAGAGATATCATGATTACCGTAGAGGATGAAGGTAGTGGAATTGATGAATCTAAGAGTGAAAAATTGACGCAAGCCTTTTTTCGAATGGACCGTAAACATGGTGGGATAGGGCTTGGTTTAAGTATTGTTAACCGCATTACTAAATTGCATCATGGTCTTTTCACCTTAAGAAATAGAAAAGACCATTCTGGCACCATCGCTAAATTAAGACTTAGCGATTCACTTCATCAACAAGATTCTTAATAAGATTATTATTGGGATTTTCTTTGATTAATGATTTCAAAAATCGATGCCATGTGCGTTCAATTTTTGCTTTGGCAAAATAGGGGAGATAATTAGCAATCGGGATAAACGTGGAATTGCCGATATTATCTATAATAACAAGCCGACTTTTCTGTTCTGAAATATGCTGAAATAATATATTTTTGCTTTTTATCGTCATTGTGATAATTCGATTGTTGAGCAAAGCTGTTTTTAATGCTTTTAACAAATCAATCAATTCATCATAATATTGTTGCGTCAATTGTTGGTCAGCAAGATATGTTTCTAGTGGTGTAGAGGTTTTACCATCATAATTACGAATCAATTCGAAAAGATGTCCTTCACCAAAATTTGTTTGAACAGGGCCGTAATATTTGGCTAAGGCATCCCATGAGATATTGCGTTTAATAAGATGTTTATAATAGGCAATTTCGCGGTTGGTTTCTTGTTCCGCCCCATCATTATAGTTGACTTTAATACATTGATCCGGATTAGTCGGATGGTGATAGCACTTTCTATGTAAACCTTTGCTTATATAATCTTTATCGGTAAGTTGAATTATCTGAGTCATCTAAAATAACATGATTGAATAAAGTTAGTTTTAAGTTTAACAGCAAGCGTTTTTACTTGCTATAATTTTTTATTACAAGTTCTAGCGCTTTTTCTATATTTCTGTATAATATTGCAACCCACGTTACAACAGTGTTCTTCCCAACACTGTTTTCGGTTGTCAAGGTTAATATAGCAACTCGAAGGGGTTAGTTACTTAATCATTGCAATCTAAAAGTGTAAATAAATCATTTGATTTATTAACGTGAGATTAATTAAAAATTGGATAAATACGAATGAGTACTTTTTCAGCTAAACCAGAAACAGTTAAACGCGACTGGTATGTTGTTGATGCAGCAGGTAAAACGTTAGGTCGTTTAGCTACTGAGATCGCAAGCCGTTTGCGTGGTAAACATAAAGCAGAATATACACCACATGTAGATACAGGTGATTATATTATCGTTATCAATGCAGAAAAAGTTGCTGTAACAGGCAAAAAACGCACTGATAAGATCTATTATCGTCATACTGGTTACATCGGTGGACTTAAAGAAGCGACTTTTAAAGAAATGATTGAACGTCATCCTGAACAAGTCATCGAGATTGCTGTAAAAGGCATGTTACCGAAAGGTCCTCTTGGTCGTGCAATGTACCGTAAACTTAAAGTTTATGCTGGTAGCGAGCACAATCATGCGGCACAACAACCGCAAGTATTAGATATTTAAGGGGATAGAAGATGGCTGATAATCAATATTACGGTACTGGTCGCCGCAAAAGTTCTGCTGCTCGTGTGTTTATCAAACCAGGTAGTGGAAACATCGTTATTAACAAACGTTCATTAGAGCAATACTTTGGTCGTGATACTGCTCGTATGGTTGTTATGCAACCTTTAGAGTTAGTTGAAATGACTGACAAACTTGATCTTTACATCACTGTTAAAGGTGGCGGTATTTCAGGTCAAGCGGGTGCAATTCGTCACGGTATTACTCGTGCATTAATGGAATATGATGAAACTTTACGCTCTTCATTACGTCAAGCGGGCTTTGTTACTCGTGATGCACGTCAAGTTGAACGTAAAAAAGTGGGTCTACGCAAAGCTCGTCGTCGTCCACAATTCAGCAAACGTTAATTGCAGACGTTACAAAAATATTTCAAAAACCCAGCACTGTCTGGGTTTTTTTATAAATGAATTATTGCTTTCTATCATTATTCAACAACAATACTAACTTTTATTTTTGTATAAGTTATTAGAAAAAACAAATTCATCAGCACCAGATTATTTTTTTACCAAAAGGCACTTATTTTATTATAGTTTTTGTCATAAATATGATTATTTAAATAATCGTGATAAGAAAATTAATTTTTTTTAACAATTTTGTTATCCAATTTGTTAGAATAGTAATCCTCTAAACTAATTTTCAATTTTGCATATTTGGAGTGAACATGGTTGTCGCTGTTAATAAACGTTCTGTAATGACATTATTTTGTGATACAACAGACATCTATGGCCATCAGATTCGTTTTGTTTTGGCAGAGAAAGGTGTAACTGCTGAAATTGAGTTTGTGACTGCAGATAATTTACCTCAAGAGTTATTGGATCTTAATCCATATGGTTCAATTCCTACATTGATTGATAGAGATCTTACGTTATACGAACCTCATATTGCGTTAGAATACCTTGATGAACGTTTTCCTCATCCACCTTTAATGCCTGTTTATCCGATTGTGCGAGCTAATTCTCGATTAACGATGTATCGTATCAAAAGGGAATGGTATAGTGCATATGAAACCATCATAGCTGATCCAAATAGTAATGCAGCTAAAGTTGCTCGTAAAAATCTACTGGATGATTTAGTTTCCATTTCTGTGATGTTTAAAGAAAAAGACTATTTTATGAGTGATGATTTTACGCTATGTGATTGTTATTTTGCTCCTTTACTTTGGCGATTACCAATTCTTGGTATTGAGTTACCTAAAGTTGCGGAAAAAAATTACTTAGCCTATATGGCACGAATTTTTGAACGTCCAGCTTTTATTAGTTCATTAACTGATGAAGAGAAAAAAATCAGAGCATAATAATATATTTATTAATATTTTATTATGTGATTTAAGAAGGTAATCTAAATGGATACAAACCAAATGACTGCTCGACGCCCTTACTTATTTAGGGCGTTTTATGATTGGATTGTTGATAATGAACTTACTCCATATATCGTGGTAGATGCTTCGGTATTTGGAGTTCTTGTACCGCAAGAGTTTGTTAAAGATAATCAGATCGTTTTAAATCTTGCACCACATTCCGTTGCACAATATATGGCAACAAATGAAAAAATTGAATTTAATGCGCGATTTTCGGGTGTGTCACAACATATTGTTGTGCCGATGTCAGCAGTAGAAGCAATTTATGCTCGTGAAAATGATGCGGGCATAGTATTTGAAGACGAACCTGAATATAAACAGCAACGCGAAACCAATATTCAGCAATCTGATAATGTCGAGAAAAAATCAACAAACCCATTCCGAGTAGTGAAGTAATAATTTACCCCAAAAACTTGGTGATAAATTTAGTTGAACAGTTGGTTAAACATAAAAAGTGATGATCAACTGTTTATTCCCACCTAATAGTGTATATTTATTTCATTAATCGGGATATGATATAGCAAATTAAATCATATTCCCGTTTGAATTCATGAGTAATGAAATTGAGTTAAAATTCCAGATAAATAATTGTGACATTGCTGATCTACAATCTTTTTTAAACCAATGGGCAAGTAGTGATGAGCTTGAGTTTTCGAGCTTATCGAACAATCAGCGTACATTTTCAAACTTATCTTTGTATAACTGCTACTATGACACAGCGGATAATTATTTGCGAAATCATCATTGTGGATTAAGACTTAGAGTAACTGAAAGCAACGAAAGTAAACAGTGTGAAATGACCTTAAAACGTGATAGTCATTCTATCGCCGGTTTGCATGAACGTGCTGAATATAATGTTGATTTAAATCGTCCACAACTCGATTTATCTCTATTTCCTGTAGGCGTATTTCCTAACGATTGTGACATTGTAAAGTTGCAGCAAAATTTAAAACCACTTTTTACTACTAACTTTACCCGTCAAGTGTGGTTACTCTCGTTCGCGAATAGCGAAATTGAAGTTGCTTTAGATTTAGGCAAAATAACCTCAAATGGTAAATTTCAACCAATACAAGAAGTTGAACTCGAAATAAAACAAGGTAATAAACAAGATTTGATTAACTTCGCGATTGAGTTAAGTCGTTTTAACTTACATCTTTTTTCGCAGAGTAAGGCTTCAAGAGGTTACCGTTTATTATTGAATTCACCTATTATTGCTGAAATCTTTTCTGCACAAATTGGACAAGATTTACCAAATTTACTCAACTTTTGGCAACAAAATGAAGAATATGCCCTAGAAAATAATGATTTAACTTATTATAAACAATTAATTATTCAAATAAACGAAGTGTTAATAAATAAAAATCTTCAAATTGAGCCAGAATTTGAGCAGTGGCAAATGGCAATACAATGTATTGACTCGATTGCAAAGTTTGCTTATAGCGGAGTAAACACAAAACTCAAACTAAGGCTAATTTCTAAAATAAATGGAATATAGTTGAATATGAAAATGGATAGGACTTTTTTTAAATTACCACTATTATTAGTTTTATTTTATTGGTTATTTAATATTTTATATACCATAGTCTATGTTATTGGATTTGATGATTATCCTTTACTGTTAGATATGACAAATAACCAATTTATTCGGTATTTAACTAAGCAGGTAGTCATCTATTTCCTCTTCCAAATACCCTGTTCAATTGTTTTATTTGTTGTTTCCATAGTACTATTTAATAAATATTCCATTCATCAAGTCAATTCGAGAAATATTACTAATACTTTACTTGTCGCCATATTATTCACCTCAATGGAGGTTGCAGGACGATGGCTTTTTTACCGTGATATCTTTTCTTGGGTTGGATCTAAACTTAATTATTCAAATTCTGTTATCTATTATTCTTCTCTAACTCATGAATTGATTAATTTTGTTAACATATTAATTAGTTATATTTTTATAACACTATGGGCTTATCTTAGTTTTAAATTATTGAATAAAATTTTTATTCGCAGTAATGACGTATTAACTCGATCAGAAAGTCAGCGGTTACATTTTGGGTTATTTATTTCGCTTTATAATTGTTATTTTAACACGTTGATATTTTCTTTACTTTTTTGGGTGCCTTATCACAGTTTAAAAGGTTCAATAATTAGTATAACAATTTTAGCTCTATTTTTATTCATGACTAATTTGATAGGCTATTTTTTGTTGAGAAAATGTTTTACAGGCGTAACAGAAATTTTAAACCTGAAAAAGCTTATATTTAGTTCGCTAATTATATTTATTTTCAACTGTATCTTGGTTGCAATAATTTTTTGGGTATCTGTTTTTCTGTATGAATATTTACAAGCATTCTATAGATTCTCCAATAACTTTTTATTGTGTTATACATGGATAACGATAGGAATGGTGTTTATTTTAAGTTCGATACTGGTTAGAATTATGACTAAACTGTTATTTGATTCAAAAAATAAAATTAATATCACGCAATAATACAAGTTGTTATAGATGTATTGGTGAAAATCAGTTTTAACGTAATACTCAGATTATGTTTTCGGTTATAGTAAATGGCGTTGATGCAATGATCTAACAATTCAAACCCGATAATACCTTGTGAGAGACAGAAAAATGCCACAATCTAATCTTTTTAAAGATCAACAGTTAAGAGTTATCAATCAGCTTCAACAATGTGATCCCGTTCTGGTACAAGCAAACCTTGATATTTTAGTCCAAAGTAATTTTCTTGTTGAGGCATTTTCTCGTTTTCCACATTGGCTTGCTGATTTTGTACAAAACCCACCACTGGCAGATGAAAGACAATATTATCAATCTTGGTTAAATGAACAGTTAGTTTCAGTCGTGGATGAAGCCACATTAATGAAAACTTTAAGGCAATTTCGCCATAAAATGCTAATTCGTCTTGCATGGTCTCAATTAATAAAGGCAAGTAGTGATGAACAGATTTTGCTACAACTGAGTGAATTGGCAGAAATAATTGTTGTCACCGCTCGTGATTGGCTCTATACATTAAGTTGTCAAGAATGGGGAACGCCAAGCAATATGCAAGGTAAACCCCAACCGTTATTGATTTTAGGTATGGGCAAATTGGGTGGCGGCGAGCTAAACTTTTCGTCTGATATTGATTTAATTTTCACTTATCCAGAACATGGACAGACACAAGGTGGACGTCGAGAACTGGATAATGCGGTTTTTTTTACGCGTTTAGGACAACGTTTAATTAAAACGCTTGATCAGATTACAGAAGATGGATTTGTTTACCGTGTTGATATGCGTTTACGCCCTTTAGGCGATGGAGGTCCATTGGTTCTTAGCTTTTCTTCTATGGAAGATTATTATCAAGAACAAGGTCGAGATTGGGAACGTTATGCAATGGTGAAAGCAAAGGTATTAGGTGATCAGCATGATCCTTATACCCAAGAACTCTATCAAATGCTTAAACCTTTTATTTATCGCCGTTATATCGATTTTAGTGTTTTACAGTCACTGCGAAACATGAAAAGTATGATTGAGCGAGAAGTCCGTCGTCGTGGCTTAAAAAACAATATTAAACTTGGCGCTGGCGGCATTCGGGAAATTGAGTTTATTGTTCAAGTTTTTCAACTTATTCGAGGTGGTCGAGTGGTTGGCTTGCAGACACGTTCGTTATTAAGTGCTTTGCAGGTCATTGAGCAAGAATCATTACTGAAACTCAGTGAAGTGATCTTACTTCGAGAAAATTATCTTTTTTTACGTCGTTGTGAAAATCTTTTACAAGCGATTAATGACGAGCAAACCCAAACTTTGCCAGACAATGAACTTGATCAAATGCGTTTAGCAATTAGTATGGGGTTTGACAATTGGGAAAATTTTGAACAAGACTTGGCAAAAAGAATGTTGATCAACCGTGAAATATTCAATGAATTAATCGGCGATGAACAGTCCGAATCCACCCAGTCTAAACAATATAATGATAAGTTTGATGATTTATGGGTACCAGACTTAGAATTAAGTGATGTCAAAGCGGTGTTACCTAACTATGCTGAACAAACGGCAAACCAGCTTTGTCAATTGTTGTTACAATTTCGCAATGATATTGGTAAACGGACAATTGGGGTTCGTGGGCGAGAAATCCTCGATCAACTTATGCCGAGATTATTAGAAATACTTTGTAATGAAAAAAATGCCTTAACTGTGTTAGCAAGAATTTTCCCTTTGTTAGTCAATATTGTTAGCCGTACCACCTATTTAGAATTATTACTTGAATATCCCACCGCATTGAAGCAGTTAATTCGGTTATGTAGTGCTTCCCCGATGATTAGTGATCAGTTGGCGCATTATCCGATCTTGTTAGATGAACTCATCGATATTCATTCACTTTATCAAACGGTTGCCCCGAATGAATATAAAAGTGAACTTTATCAATATTTGCTTCGCATTCAAGTTGATGATGAAGAACAACAACTTGAAGCACTACGCCAGTTCAAGCAGATGCAATTATTGCATATTGCCGCAGCCGATGTTGCGCATGTATTAACCACCATGAAAGTGAGTGATCATTTAACGTTTGTGGCCGAAGCTCTCCTTGATTTTGTTGTTCAAATGGCTTGGAATCAAATGATAGCTCGATATGGCAAGCCAGAACATCTTACTGATGATCATAAAGGTTTAGTGGTTATTGCTTATGGTAAATTGGGCGGTTGGGAGCTGGGTTATGGGTCGGATTTAGATTTAGTTTTTTTACATGACTGCCCTGTTAACAGTATGACTAAGGGAGAAAAACAGATAGATAGTCGTCAATTCTATCTTCGCTTAGTTCAGCGTATTATCCATTTATTCAATGTACGTACCAGTTTTGGTATTTTGTATGAAGTTGATGTTCGTTTACGTCCGCAAGGGGAGGCGGGTTTATTGGCTTGCAGTTTAGCTGCTTTTGAGGACTATCAAATGCATGAAGCATGGACTTGGGAGCATCAAGCATTAGTTCGCGCCAGAGCCATTTATGGCGAAGTTGAACTTATTGAGCGTTTTAAACAAATTCGACATAAAGTTCTTTGTAAAGTACGTGATGAACACCAATTAAAAACCGAAGTTAGAGAAATGCGTGAAAAAATGCGTACTCATTTGGGGTCAACTCAACCGGATTCATTTAATTTAAAAATTGATCAGGGTGGAATAGGGGATATTGAATTTTTATCACAATATCTTGTGCTTAATTATGCACATCATTATCCTAAAATGACAACTTGGAGCGATAACGTTCGGATATTAGAGTTAGCCGCTAATTATCAAATTATGGAACAGGATGAAGCCCAAAAGCTCACTCAAGCTTATATTGATATGCGTAACGAAATTCATCAATTATCATTACAACTATTACCCAGCACGGTTGATAACACCTGTTTTGTTGAGGAAAAACAAATCGTCAATCAGAGTTGGTCTAAATGGTTAATGAATTGAAAAATATTAATGATTGATAATCAATTTAAAATTTATCGATCGAGTAATCGATTGAATGTTATCAGTGAGTTAACGCTATCAAAATTGACGCAAAAATGATATTTTAGATTTGTCATCCCACTAAAGTGTTTAGTGGGATAATTTTACAAGATAGCGATAATATATAGATTTATTTAACTTCTTTCCATAAGATCATGTTTTGATCTTCAAGGTCGGATGCATCAAATCCAATCGGTTGGGGCATATCTTCATGATCAAATGCTATATCTCCTCCATTAATTACACGATCCCCCTTTTTAATTCCTTTGAAATCAAAAAGTGAGGTATCACAAAGATGCGATAGAGTAATATTTTGGGTTGCACGGAACATGGTTTCAATGCGTCCGGGATATTTTTTATCCCATTCATTAAGCATCTCTTTAATCACTTGACGTTGTAAATTAGGCTGTGAACCACAAAGGTTACAAGGAATTATTGGAAATTGCTTAATTTCAGCATATTTTGCAATGTCTTTTTCTTTGCAATACGCAAGCGGTCGAATAATGATATGTTCACCTGAATCATTCATTAATTTGGGTGGCATTGCTTTAAGTTTACCACCGTAAAACATATTTAAAAACAAGGTTTCTAAAATATCGTCACGATGATGACCTAAGGCAATTTTTGTGGCGCCAAGTTCGGTTGCGGTGCGATATAAAATACCACGGCGCAGACGTGAACATAGCGAACAAGTTGTTTTACCTTCTGGTATTTTTTCTTTAACAATACCATAGGTATTTTCTTGAACTATTTTATATTCAATGCCTAACGACTCAAGGTATTGCGGTAATACATGTTCAGGAAATCCAGGTTGCTTTTGATCTAAATTAACGGCAATGAGATCAAAATTAATAGGCGCACTGATCTTTAAATTTAATAAAATATCAAGCAAGGTATAACTATCTTTACCGCCTGATAAACAGACCATAATACGATCGCCTTCTTCGATCATATTAAAATCAGCGATCGCTTCACCAGTAAGGCGACGCAATCGTTTATGGAGTTTGTTTTGATTATAGGTTTTCATGACAAATTAATACGTTATTCTGATCGTCCCATATAGCGACGTTCGGCGATATGAATTTTGACCTTTTCATTGTTATCAATGTATTCCGGAACTTGAATAACAAGTCCAGTTGATAATGTGGCTGGTTTAGTGCGAGCACTTGCTGATGCCCCTTTGATACTTGGTGAGGTCTCAATAATTTCTAGATCAACCGTTTGCGGTAATTCCAATGCAACGACTTCGCCATCAGCCATGAGTACTTGAATGCCGTTCATGCCACCTTCTGGAATAAAAAGAAGTTCTTCTTCAATTTGTGCTTTTTTGAAAATAAATGGCGTATAGTCTTCATTGTCCATAAAGACATATTCATCACCATCGATATAGGAAAAGCTGACTGGACGTCGAAAAAGTTCAATCGTTTCGATAATATCGTCACCTTTAAATCGCTCTTCAACTTTACCGCCTGTCTTTACATCGGTAAAACGCATTTTATAAAGTGTACTTGCACCACGGGCACTTGGACTTTGAACATCAATGTCTTTAACCAGTAATAATTTGCCATTATAAGTGACGGCATCGCCACGTTTTATTTCATTTGCTTTTGCCATAATAGTTTCTTTGTGAGGTTTTAAAATCGAATTTAAAATTTAGCTCGCTATTTTACCGCTATCTTGCTATTGTCACCATCAAAATTTATCGATGTTCCTTAAATTAAAGGAATCTTATGACAGAATTGGTTAAATGTCGTCAAAATTGTGGGGCCTGCTGTATTGCACCTTCGATCTCGTCCATTATTCCCGGAATGCCCAATGGCAAGCCTGCCGGCGTGCCCTGTATCCATTTAGATAGTCGTTTTCAATGTCAACTCTTTGGACAATCCTCCAGACCAAAGGTTTGTTGTCGATTAAAGCCGTGTATAGAAATGTGTGGCAGTAATCGTAAACAAGCTTTAGATTATTTAACTCAATTAGAACAGGTCACTAGCGCCTAAATATTGCTAATTTTTAATAAACTTGCGCAATTATTAGAATTATTTATCTCGTATTGTTTTTTTTTTGATACACTTCACCGCATTTCATTATTCAATGATAAATATACACAATAATTAAGATAAATAGCGTTTTCTATCAATTTTTTAAAATATCCGATTGGAAACTGATTTTTTCTTAATTACATTTACTTTCTTTAAAAGAAGATTTTTGTTATGAAAAATAAATTAAAACGGGATTTAAAGGCTCGCCATTTAGCCATGATTGCAATCGGTGGCTCAATTGGAACTGGGCTTTTTGTTGCATCCGGTGCAACAGTTGCACAGGCAGGGCCTGGTGGTGCTTTGCTTTCCTATGCCATTATTGGTGTAATGGTTTACTTTTTAATGACCAGCCTTGGTGAACTTGCTGCATATTTACCTGTATCCGGGACATTTGCGACTTATGGCGCTCGTTATGTTGATGAGGCGTTCGGATTTGCGATAGGTTGGAATTATTGGTACAACTGGGCAATTACCGTTGCGGTGGATCTGGTTGCTGCGCAACTGGTGATTTCGTATTGGTTTGATGCTGGAGCGTATAGTTGGCTTTGGAGTTTGTTATTTTTAAGCATTATTTTTTGCCTAAATTATATCTCTGTCAAAGGTTTTGGTGAAGCAGAGTTTTGGTTTTCATTAATTAAAGTGGTTACTGTGATTGTTTTTATTATAGTTGGCTTATTAATGATTGTCGGTATTTTGCGTGGTGGTGAAAGTACCGGTTTGCAGAATTGGACTGTTGGTGATGCGCCTTTTGTTGGCGGATTTTCTTCCATGATTGGTGTTGCTATGGTGGTCGGCTTTTCGTTCCAAGGTACAGAACTCATTGGTATTGCAGCCGGCGAATCAAAAGATCCTGAAAAAAATATTCCTAAAGCAATGAAGCAAGTTTTTTGGCGTATTTTGCTATTTTATATTTTTGCAATTTTAGTCATCAGTTTAATTATTCCTTATACCGATCCTAATTTACTTCGTAATGAGGAGACCGACATTAGTGTCAGCCCATTTACATTAGTATTCCAACATGCTGGCTTATTATCGGCAGCTGCCATAATGAATGCGGTTATTTTAACGTCAGTTTTATCCGCAGGTAATTCTGGTTTATATGCCTCGACACGTATGCTATATGCTTTAGCGAAAGAAGGAAAAGCACCTAAAATCTTTTCAAGATTATCTTCAACCGGGGTGCCTCGATTTGCATTACTAGCCACAACATTTGTTGCTATGTTATGTTTTTTAACCTCGATGTACAAAGATCAGGAAGTGTATTTATGGCTTCTTAATATGTCGGGTATGACCGGATTTATTGCTTGGCTTGGGATCGCAATTAGTCACTATCGGTTTAGAAAAGGGTATATAGCTCAAGGTTATGATGTTAAAAAATTACCTTATCGTTCTAGTTGTTTTCCATTCGGGCCTATATTCGCTTTTGTGCTTTGTCTTACCATCACTCTTGGGCAAAACTATGAAGCATTTTTACAAGATACCATTGATTGGAATGGTGTAATAGCGACTTATGTTGGTATTCCATTATTTTTCATTATTTATTTAGGTTATAAGATAGTGAAGAAAACCAAATGGGTGAAGTACAAAGATATGGATTTTTCTCAAACAGACTAGTTTGAGAAAGTCGGCTAAATTTTTCTCTTCCGTCGACAATTATGTCGACGGAATTTTATTAAAAAAGAGAAAAATAACCCATTAAGGTTAGTTAATTTTTAATTAACAAGTTTGATAACGATATTAGCGACTACGGAAGATGATACGTGCTTTAGAAAGATCGTAAGGCGTCATTTCAACAGTAACTTTATCGCCAGTTAAAATACGAATATAGTTTTTTCGCATTTTGCCAGAAATATGTGCAGTAACGACATGACCATTTTCAAGTTCAACACGAAACATCGTGTTAGGAAGAGTATCAAGTATGGTACCTTGCATTTCAATGTTATCTTCTTTTGCCATTGGGGCCTCTTAATAATAAAAACAAATTAAATATACACAATTCATTAATGACATCCCTTTTTTTAGGGAAAGAAAAGTAAAATTATAGTACTATTCTTTTATGACTAGTTTTGTATTTTATCATACGACAAAATAGTATTGCGTATAAACATATAAAAGCTTAACTTACAATATGTAAGTATCGCCGCAAAATAATGCCGAAAAAACTCCCAGAAGTAAAGTTATTTCTAATTTTTCTTTGCATAGTAAAGACCTTGTTGTTGAATATATTGCCGAACTTTTAAAGGTAATAAATCTTCACAACATTGTTGATTCTTAATTTTTTGCCTGATTTGCGTTGCCGAAATATCTTCTAATGGTGTATGAGAAAAATAGATATACCCCTGAGCAGAATCATGCAAATGTTTTACATTATTCGTTCGATTTTTATCAATCCATTGTTGAAATTCAACGTTATCAGTCCTTGCGGCATAATTTGGTCGCTGGCAGATAATCAAATGGCAATAATCCAGTAATGATTGCCATTTATGCCAACTAGGCAAATTCAATAATGAATCTTGTCCCATAATAAATGCAAGTGATGCCGTTTTCCCGTTTTCATTACGCCATTGCTGCAATGTATCAATAGTATAAGAAGGGCGATTTGCATCGCTAGGAGCAATTTCACGTGTATCAATGGTAAACAGAGGCAAATCTTCAATAGCTAATGCTAACATTGTCAAACGCTGTTTTATGGTTGCTATGGGTTGTGGTTTATGAGGAGGTATTTTATTGGGTAATAAAACTATCTGTTTTACCCCCACTTCTTGTGCTAATGAAATTGCAGGGCGTAGATGACCATAATGAATAGGATCGAATGTGCCACCAAATAGAGCGGTTAGCATTGATTCAATCCCATAAATTGCATCATCAAACTATTCAAATTGTCCCAAATACGCAATTGGCTATCATGTTTTACACCGATCTCAATCTCGGTTAATTTAGCCAAAGTGGTAAATAGATTTTTTATATCATTACGATTTAAATAGGATGTATACAAAGCTCTTTTGTTTTGCCATACTTTAAATTTATCAAACGCCTGTTTAAGCGAATTTTTTTCTGAGGATTTTTTCAAATTGATGATTAGAATGAGTTCTCGTTGAAAAATTCGCATGAGGATTAAGGGTTCAATATCATTCATTCTTAATTGTTGTAAGATATGCGTTGCGCGTTTTGATTTATTGGCAACCATAGCATCAATCCAATGATATGGACTAAATACAGCTGAATCATTGATATTATTTTCAACCTGTTCATAAGTAATTTTATGATTAGGGTAGAGTAATTGTAATTGTTCGATGATTTGTGTCAAAGCAAGTAAATTACCTTCATAATAATAACAAAGTAACTCAATCGCTTGTGGTTCAATGTCTATTTTTTTTATCTGAAGATGGTTTTTTATCCACTGAGGTAACTGTAAGGTATCAGGGGTTGTACAATTAACGATAACAAGTTTATCAGCTAACGCTTTATACCATGTTGCGTTTTCTTGAGTTTTCGTTATCTTATTTAAACTAATTATTAATGCAATATCAGGTGTTAACACTTCACTTAATGTATTGAGTTTTGTTATTAACGCAGTATTTAATGCATTATCACCAAAATCAAGAAAGATAAGTGTGTTATTCGAAAATAGATTTAATGCCTGACAACTGTCATAAATTGCAGACCAATCTGTTTGATTGTCTATAGTAAATGCCAGTTGTTCATCAAATCCTTTTTGTCCAAATGTATTGCGTAATTGAGTGAGTGCATAATGTTGCAGATAAGGATCACTCCCTATTAATAAATAATAGGGTGATCCTAATTGATGATTGATTTGGTCAGCGCCGATTTTTATCATAAAACACTATTATTTTACTGCATCAACAGATTTTAACTTACGTAAAACCTGTTTTGCTGCCTGTTTATACATTTCATCTTCAACTAAATTTTGTTCTGCTGTTTTAGCTAATGGGTTTGATGGATTATCAAAGAATGTACGGAATACTCGTACATTAATTGGATAGATTTGTTTACCATTCGTTACAGCTTGAGCTTGTACAGTTAAAACGAGTTGATATTCTGCCGCTTTACCATCTTTATAAATTGATATGGTATTACGATCAATATGTTCACTTGTAATACTAAGTGTTGGATATTGACCTGAAGCATCATCAGTCACTAATTTTACCTGATTATCGTGCAAGATTTCTTTAACATATCTAGATAATTTGCCATATGGGTCATAACTTATATAAGACATAGTTTTAAATCTTGACGGTATATCGTTTTCATTTTGCAAATGGAATCCACACCCCGAGAGTGATATTGCCATTAGCATGATTATAGCTATATATTTTTTCATAAGAATTACCACCAATTTTTCGTCATTAACAATATTAACCAACAACCAAATTCAATAACTTCCCTGGTACATAAATGACTTTGCGAATAGTTACATCAGCCAGATATTTTTGAATGTTAGGTTCTTGTTTAGCTTGTTCTACAACAAAATCTTGCTCAGCATTAGCAGGTACAGTGAATTTGCCACGTACTTTACCATTAATTTGTACTACGATGAGTTTTTCATCTTCAATCATCGCTGATTCATCAGCAATCGGCCATGTTGCATTATCGATTGATTCACTATGCCCTAATGCTTGCCACATAACAAAACAAACATGCGGAATCATTGGATAAAGTAGGCGGACAATCGCATTTAAAGCTTCGTTCATTAATGCATAGTCTTGGTCGTTTTCTAAAGGTGCTTTTTGTAGACGATTCATAAACTCCATGACAGCAGCAATTGCTGTATTAAATGTTTGTCGACGTCCAATATCATCACTGACTTTGGCAATGGTTTTATGAAGTTCACGACGTAATGTTTTTTGTTCAGCATTCAATTGTGTCACATCTAATTTGACACTTTTACCTTGCTGTGCATACTCATACACTAAACGCCAAACACGTTTAATAAAACGGTTAGCCCCTTCAACACCTGATTCTTGCCATTCAAGCGTCATATCAGCAGGCGAGGCAAACATCATAAATAATCGAACTGTGTCAGCACCATATTTTTCAACCATTTCTTGTGGATCGATGCCGTTATTTTTCGATTTCGACATTTTAGTCATACCTGCATGTACAAGTTCATTACCTTTGCTGTCGATTGCCTTGCAAATGCGACCTTTTTCGTCACGTTCAATGGTGACTTCGGTCGGTGATACCCAAATGCGTTCGTTTGTTGGACTGGTATAATAAAATGCATCAGCAAGTACCATACCTTGACAAAGTAATCGTTTAGCTGGTTCATCAGAGCTGACTAAGCCAAAATCACGCATTAATTTATGAAAGAATCTAAAATAAAGTAAATGCATAATGGCATGTTCAATACCACCAACGTACTGATCGACAGGTAACCAGTAATTCGCTGCTTTTTCATCTAACATGCCCTTGTCATAGTGCGGACAAGTATAACGTGCGTAATACCATGATGATTCCATAAAGGTATCAAAGGTATCGGTTTCACGAAGTGCCGCTTGACCATTAACAGTCGTTTTTGCCCAATTTGGATCGGCTTTAATTGGACTGGTTATTCCATTCATTTCGACGTCTTCAGGTAAAATAACCGGTAATTGGTCTTCTGGCGTCGGAATGGTGGTTCCATCTTCAAGGGTGACCATTGGAATCGGTGCGCCCCAATAACGTTGACGGGAAACACCCCAATCACGCAAGCGATAATTGACTTTACGCTCACCAATACCCAATGCAGTCAATTTGTCGGCGATAGCATTGAATGCTTGCTCAAAATTAAGTCCATCAAATTCACCCGAATTAAATAGCTTACCATGTTCAGTATAAGCATTTTCAGACAGGTCAGGAGCTTGCCCATCTTGATTTAAGATAACTGGTTTAATTGGCAGATTATATTTTGATGCAAACTCATAATCTCGCTCATCATGTCCCGGTACTGCCATTACTGCACCAGTGCCATATTCAATTAAGACAAAGTTGGCAATCCATACCGGCACTTTATTACCCGTTAACGGATGAATAGCATAAAACCCAGTGGCGATGCCTTTTTTCTCCATTGTTGCCATATCGGCTTCTGCGGTTTTGGTATTTTTGCATTCTGCAATAAATTCAGCAATTTTCGGATTATTTTTCGCTGCTAATTGTGCTAGTGGGTGCTCAGCGGCAACTGAGACAAAACTTACGCCCATTAAGGTATCAGGGCGAGTTGTATAAACACGCAATTTATCATTGTAGTTTTCTACAGCAAAATCAAATTCGACCCCTTCAGAACGACCAATCCAGTTTCGTTGCATTGTTTTAACTTGTTCTGGCCAATCTTCAAGCGTATCTAAATCATTGAGTAGCTCTTCGGCATAGTCAGTAATTTTGATAAACCATTGTGGGATCTCTTTACGCTCGACGGGGGTATTACAACGCCAACAACAACCTTCAACTACTTGCTCATTAGCTAGAACAGTTTGATCGTTAGGGCACCAGTTAACTGCTGAAGTCTTTTTGTAAACTAAACCTTTCTCATAAAGTTTAGTAAAAAACCATTGTTCCCATTTGTAGTATTCCGGTCGGCAAGTGGTGACTTCACGATCCCAATCATAACCAAAACCTAATAATTGTAATTGCTTTTTCATGTAAGCAATATTTTCGTAAGTCCATTTTGCTGGTGCGGTATTGTTTTTTACTGCCGCCCCCTCAGCGGGTAAACCGAAAGCATCCCAACCTATTGGTTGTAATACATTTTTACCATTTAGACGTTGATAACGTGAGATCGTATCACCGATTGTATAATTACGGACATGACCAAGATGCAAACGACCTGAAGGATAAGGAAGCATTGACAAGCAGTAATACTTCTCTTTAGATGCATCTTCAGTAACGTGAAATGTTTTGTTCTCTAGCCAATGTTGTTGAACTTTGGCTTCAATCTCATCTGGGCGATATTGTTCTTGCATGACGAATTAATGTCCTATCTATTATTGCTAATAAAAAATAATTTGCTAATTGTATTGGTTATTGGCACGTTTTACAAACGATATATGAAACAAGGAGAATGATTTGATACCAATATTTATAAGAATTAAAATCAATAGAGTTAACAATATAAAAAGAAATACATTTTTGCTTTTCAATAGATTTAAAAAAACTTAAGATATATTCTAAAAAATTTAAGGAATAGCTTCTTATGGAAAATCGTACATTTGAATTTCGTTGTTTCACTCGGCGCTCATTTATTGTTTTCGATTAGCTTTGCTTCATTTGTCGCAGATTATCTCATTCTTTTATTTCTTTCTGATGCTGTCATGCCTTTGATCCCCAAACAATATTTTATGGAGATTCTTTTTGGTGGAATCCTAGTGTTGAGCTTACTTTCTGCCGTTTTGTTTGCTATAAGTATTGTGAGTTTATTCCGTAAAAAAATGACGTTTAATGTCAATTCATATTTGATCTATATTGATGACCATAAAAAATTGAATCAAACGTTTCAATGGTCAGCATTACAAAAAGTAATAATGTTTAATGTCGATAACCCTATTTGGATTAATCAAACACTTATCCTGGAATTTGACAATGAGCGTATTAATATGCAGATAGTAAAGGGAAGAATTCCACTATTATCCAAAAAAGATATCGATCAATTTTTTGAATTTACACAATATCTTCATTAACAAGTTCTCAAACCAGATTTTACATTATTCTCGGTGGATAAAACTTTATCATCTAAAACAGCTGAATTTCTAGCGGATGTTTCACATGATTTAGAATATCGTTACCTTTATGTCAGAAAGTAGCTATTGCACATTTATTATTTATAAATTAATGATAAAACAATGGCTATTGAAATGTTTAAATAGCCTTAAACTATACTGATAAACTTCAACTGCCTTTTAATTGCTCAATATATTAGCTACCATTAAACGCACGTTAAGAAACGTAAAGAATAGTTTTTCTCATCAACCAGTATATTTTCGAAATTGGTTTAAATAAGTTCATCGACTTTTTGGGCTTCAATCACATCTAGGCAATATTGCTCTTGTGTGATATGTCCTACCTATTATTGCTAATAAAAAATAATTTGCTAATTGTATTGGTTATTGACAGGTTTACAAACGATAGATGAAACAAGAAGAATGATTTGATACAAATATTTATTTGAATTAAGATCAATAAAGTTAACAATATAAATAAAAAGAAATAAATCTTTCCTTCTCAATGTATTTAAAAAAAACTTAAGATATTTTTCTAAAAAAATATAAGGAATAGCTTATGGAAAATCGTACATTTGAATTTCGTTGTTTTACTCGGCGCTCATATATCAATTTATTTATAGTCGTTGTTTGCTTTGGTCTTTTAGTCTTTGGTTGTCTCATGTATTTATTTGTATTTTTCTTTGATGCGATCATGCCGATGATTCCCAACCAATACTTTGAGGTCATTTTTATTGTTGGAATGCTTGTTCCTGAATTAATTTCTATCTTTCTGTTTGCTATATGTATTACTCGCTTGATCCGTAAAAAAATGACGATTAATGTCAATTCATATTCGATTAGTATTGATGACCATAAAACATTGAATCAAACCTTTCAATGGTCAGCATTACGAAAAGTAATAATATTTAAAAGTGTTGTGGGAATATATCACACACTTATCTTGGAGTTTGACAATATGCCTATTAGTATAATGGTAGTAAAGTGTATATTTTTATCCAAAGAAGATACAGAGCAATTTCTTCAATTTACACAATATGTTGATGAACATATTATAAAACCAGATTTTTCTTTATTCTCATTGGAAAAAACGTTGACTACTAAAGTTTTGCAAGGAATATCAAAAGCAATGACAGATGAAGGAGAATATCGTTATTTATATGTCAGAAGGTAACGAGTCAGTGTTTATTGATGATAAAATACTAATATGGCTATTTAAACAATTAAATAGCCATTTTTGGTTTTATACTAATTTGGTTGTGAGGTGATTAATGGTCAATTAGCCGCCATTAAAAACACTTAAAAATCTAGATAAATATGACTTTTGTTCCTCTTTTGGCATATTCTCAAGATTTGCTTGAACTAACTTATCTACTTTTTCAGCCTCGTCAGTTAAACCTAATTGTTGATAAGCATTACGCATTAAAAGCAATGCTTGTTTTGTTGAGTCAGTGTCAGGAAATTGTGCTAACATTTGTGTAACACGATTGATTACAGCAGCATAAGAACCTCGTTCAGTATAAAACTCAGCGACTTTAAGTTGATACCGTGAAATTCTATTTTTCAAAAATATAAGGCGTTTTTGTGCATCAGCTGCATAATAACTCGATGGAAAACTGGAGACTAGATAAGAAAAATCTTTAAAAGCAGCCATTGCATATTGCGAATCACGATCGGAACGATCAACGTTAAACCAACCTTGAATCATATTATCATCTTGTGCCATATTGGATAAACCACGAACGTAAATTACCCAATCAATATTAGGGTGAGTTGGATTTAATTTCAAGAAACGGTCAATTGATGCAATGGCTAGAGGTAAATCTGCTGATTTATAATAAGCATAAATCAAATCAAGTTGTGTTTGTTGAGAATAAGGGCCAAATGGATATGTTTTATCTAAAGCTTCTAAAACAGAGATGCTTGATTTTAAATTGCCATTATCTAAAGCTTCTTGCGCTTTAGCATGCAGTTCAACCTCTGATACATTTTCAACATCAGGCTTCGTAGTTGTACAGCCAATTAGCACACCACTTAAAGCGACAGCTAATAAAGAGTATAAGCGTGATTTCATTCGGTTCCCAATCCAAAAAATAAACAATAAGCGTTATGATTAGTATATAATACTCTAAAATGTATTAGCTTAAAATAGATAAATTTAATATGCAAGAATTAAAATTAACCAACGTTATTGAATCCACTCAACTAGGAATGCGTCTAGATCAAGCATTATCGGAACTTTTTCCAGATTATTCTCGTTCAAGAATTAAAGATTGGATTATTAATAATAAAGTTTTAGTTAACAATGTTATTGTTAATAAACCTAAAGAAAAAGTTTTGGGCGGTGAAACAATTGTCATCAATGCTGAAATTGAAGAAGAGACTTATCATCAACCAGAAGATATCAAACTAGACATTGTTTATGAAGATGATGATATTTTAGTGATAAATAAGCCACGAGATTTAGTTGTTCATCCTGGAGCAGGTAATCCAAATGGCACAGTGTTAAATGCGCTATTACATTATTGTCCTGAAATAGCTCGAGTGCCTAGAGCTGGTATTGTACATCGCTTAGATAAAGACACGACGGGTTTGATGGTCGTTGCAAAAACTATTGTAGCCCAAACACATTTAGTCGAATCTCTGCAATTAAGGGAAATAACCCGTGAATATGAAGCGGTAGCTATGGGAATTATTACGGCGGGGGGAACGATAGATCAGCCTATTACCCGACACCCAACTAAACGTACTCATATGGCGGTATTTCCGACAGGAAAACCTGCGGTAACACATTATCGTGTTATGGAAAAGTATCGATTACATACACGATTACGTTTACGATTAGAAACTGGACGAACACACCAAATTCGAGTACATTTAGCACATATTGCTCATCCTTTAGTCGGTGATCCTCTGTATGGTGGACGTCCTCGACCGCCGAAAGGAGCTAGTCAATCTTTAATTAATACATTGCGTGATTTTGATAGACAAGCTTTACACGCAACAATGCTAAGATTGTTTCATCCGGTAACTGGGGAACAAATGGAATGGCATGTGCCAATTCCTGAAGATATGCAAAGGCTAGTTATAGCACTACAAGAAGATACAGAACTACATAAACATGAGTTGGATTGGTGAAAGAAAAATGATTAAATCGATTTATCCTTATTGGCTTGCACCGAAAAATATTCGGGCATTAACCACGACACGAATGGGCGGGGTCAGTCTACCGCCATTTGAAAGTTTAAACATGGGAGAGCGGACAGGCGATGATATAAATAATATTGCAGAAAACCGTAGACGCTTAATCCAAGCTGAACAACTTCCAAGTGAGCCTTATTGGCTTAATCAAACCCATAGTACGACTGCTCTAGATATTTCACAAATAGAATTAAAAGCACCTATAGGAATAGTCAATTCAAAGCAAATATTTGAAGCGGATGCAGCCTACACTCATCAAGCAAAACAAGTTTGTGTTGTTTTAACAGCTGATTGTATGCCTGTATTATTTTGTTCTTCTAAAGGAGATGAAGTTGCTGCGGCTCATGCTGGGTGGCGTGGATTGTGTCATGGTATTTTAGAAGAAACAATTAAAAAGTTTTCATGTAAAACATCTGAAATTCTGGTTTGGATGGGACCGGCAATCAGTGCTAAAAAATATGAAGTGGGTGAAGAAATAAAAAAACAATTTGAATCCTTTGATCCAAAAGCTAAAAGCGCATTCAAGTTGATCAATATACCCGAACAAAAATATCTTGCTGATCTTTATTTAATTGCCAAACAACGTTTAAATTTATTAGGAATAAACAAAATATTTGGCGGTGATTATTGTACTTATACTGAACAAGACAAGTTCTTTTCCTACCGTCGAGAAAATAAAACGGGAAGAATGGCTTCCATGATTTGGTTTGAATAATAACAATATGGTAATTATAGAAATGAATATTAGCTGGCTTGTAAAGTTAACAGTTATTTAGGTTTGTTGATCATTTTCTACATTGCTAACAAAAAAGTAAACTATATTTTTTGCCAGCTAAAAATCATGTTTGTATTTTATTATTCAATCTCATTTTTTGTGTCCTTAAATATTCCACTCAATAGCATTTTTATTTCAATTACATTGATTCTTAATAATTTTTATTCACATCACTTTATTAAAACAATAAAATGATTAAATATGCTAAATAAATAACCGTTGTTTAATTAAATAATCTATAATAACTAAATAATATAGAATTATATAAACGCTATTATCTTGATTGTCGGATTAGGTTTGATTAAACTTTATCAAATTATAGATCGTAAATAACGATATATATTGAATAAATTAAGAACTAATTCATGTTGATACAAAGAATCAAGTAACGTTTTAAAAAGATGAATTGAGGAATAATAAATGATACGCTTTTTTTATATTGGTATTGTTCTATTACTTTTAAGTGCTAATTCTTATAGCCAATTATTCGAGATTCCTGAAGAATATCGAGGTGACTCTTTTATTAGTACCGCCAATATGAAGAAAATAGAAAGAGATTGCGTTCTGCCCAATGATTATTGGGAAATGAATGATTCACAACGAAAAGAAATTGATCGAAGATGTACTTTAAACCATCTGGAGTTTGATTTTAGCGGTTTATATAATTTAATCGATAAAAGTACGGTTATATTTGAAAATGACACTTTAAAGTTAGTCCTACATAAAGAATATTTTGATTATAAAATCAAAGGTGATCTTTATGTTGGTGCGAAATTAATATTATCTCTTGTTAAAGGTGAGTTTGTTAAAGACCAAATTATTCTAGCCAATAATTTTATGAACCAAAGCAATTCATTTTTACTGGGTTATCAATATTTTTATATAGCGCCAAGTGGCGATATTTATATTCTGATGGCAACCGAGTCTGAAGATCGAATCGAGCCTCAATTATGGGAACATTATAAAATCGATACTAAAAATTTTAGATTCATCGTATCTAAACTTCACAAAGGACGCTATCAAATTGCTTATCCTGGGGTTTTCAATATATTAACTGATCCAAATAAAAACGTTAATTATGATGATAAAGACTTTTTGGAATGTTTAAATAATGAGTTCAAAGAGAATTGCTCAAATGAAGACATCTATGTTTATTACTTTGAACAATTACAACAAAAGACAGCTGAACTAGATCAAAAAGAAAATATCGATAAAAGTTCTTTTCCTGCTCTTAAAAAGCGATTAGATAAACTTTGTCTAAAAAAACGAGCTCCTTCAAATGAAGATAAATTAGTAAATTATCTCAATGAAATCACACAATGTGAAATTAAAAATTTAAAACAAAATTTAAAGCAAATTGAGGATAGTTTAGCTGATGATATTCCTGATACAAATGGATCTTTAGAATAGAGGGCGATATTAAATATTATCAATAATTTAATAGGTTAATAATTTGTATTTGAAGAAAACAATATAGGTAGGTTATCTTGTTAAAATTATAATAATATGAAAATAATTAAAAATAAGGAAATTTAGCAATGAAATTTTTTAAATTTTTTTTAGTCATTTTTCTACTTATACCTCAACTCGCCCAAGCAATATATCGAGTTTATACAGGGAATATAGGAGATAGAAAAGTAGAATTCTATATCTATGCTATTCCTGATTCGACCTTTAATATTCGTTATATTGATGATAAAACCTTCAAAATAAAGCAACTTGGTTTACCAGAAAAAAAAGGGAATAATTATATTTTTAAAGAATATTCGGGTGATTCGGAAGGTGATGTTAATTCAATATTGATTAAAAATTTTGATTTCAATGAGAATAAAGCTAATTCTGAAAATAAAATACTAAAAGGTTATTCAACCGAATTTGGTGAGTTTACGTTAGAAAAGAAATTTGAATATAACGTAGTTTGGGACGATGAAGATAAAAATATACAAAATCAGGCTCAATCTTTATTCAACAATGTCGAATTTGATAATATTGAATTTCTACAGGTTGATTCAACAGATAATTTTTACTTTAAAGTTCTAATATCCAAAAAGAAAAAAGATGATATTAGAATTAAAGGAATTAATATTTATAGTAAAAAAAATGGCGAGTTATATCAGACAATTCTTAACTCTAAAGGCTATCGTTTTTATACTTTTTCTGCACTTAGCATAGGGGATTTTGATTTCGATGGTATCAAAGATGATTTATCACTAGCTGATGGTGAAACCAGTGGTGTAAATGTGCCACATAAATATTATCTTTATGATAAATCATCAGAAAAATTTGTTGATGCCAATTTAGAAGGATATATCTTTGATTTTGATAATGATAAAAAAATAGCAACAAGTACTAAAACTTGTGATGATCTTACTAAAGATTCGACATCTATTACATTAAATAAAATGTATTTTTTAATGAAAAAACAACAAAAATTTCAATACTTAGAAAATTATTGCCTCGTTTCAAGCGATGAGTTTATAAGAAAATGTACTTCAAAAGAAAAACAATCTTGTGAAAATAAAATAGTTAAACCAACTGATGATTTATAAAGAAAATTCATCTACTCTATATTTGCTAATTTATGCGTTTGAATATTCAGTAACCATTTATTTTCAATACGATTTTGATTAATTTGTCCAAGTAATGTGATAGTCTCATGCATATTAAACTCGCCATTTTTTTCACATGGCGATAAGTAATAGCGTTTAGCTTGAATATTTTGTTCAATATATTGGCAAAACAAAATGAAGTCAGGATGATTTTCAGCAACGATTCTCACTTCATTAGCAATAGACTGGACTATTTTTTGATAACGTGATTGATAGCAAAACTTTGGACTGAGAGCGATATAGTCAATTAAAGCGTCGACTTTGCCTAAACCATTACTTTCAATAGCTATAAAATAACCCGCTTGTTTAAGGGGTAAGAGTAATTTAGATAGATCTTTAACTAAGGTTGGCTCGCCACCCGTGATAATGATATTTTTGCTTTTATACTGCTTCACTTTGTCGAGAAGTTGATCTAATGTGAAACGGGTATATTGGCGAAAATTAGTATCACACCAACAACAATTTAGATTACAACCTGCCAAGCGAATAAAAATGGCGGGCATACCGGTATTATAACCTTCGCCTTGCAGTGATTCGAAGATTTCAACAATACGAAACTCAAGCATAGTTAACTCCGTTGATACTCGCAGTATGAGCTTGGGGTTTCCCACAGTTTAATCTTGGATATGGGTAAATAGTTCGATAAACAATCAAAAATGTATTGACTCATCCCTTCTGCGGTTGTTCGACACGGAAAAGCAAATGTTTTTCGATCCATTTCTTGCAATAAGGTAGCAATACGGCATTCATTAACATTGTTTTGGTGGTAAAGATAAGCATGATCGAGCGGATCAATAATATGTTTTTTTACAATGGATTTGAGATCAGCGTAATCCATTACCATATCTTCGCTGGAACCCTTATTAATGAGTTCACCACTAATTTCGACGACTAAACGGTAAGTATGACCATGCAGGTTATGACATTTTTTGTTATGCCCGTCTAACATGTGACAAGCATCAAATTGGAACTCTTTGGCAATTTTGAACATTTTACATTCCTAGTTTTTTTTCGTGGGATGGATCACGAACCACGGTTAGTTAACCTAACAGAAGAAAGCGGTTAATATAATAGATATCAAGTTATTTGTCACCTTTCAATTATTATCTGAAACCGGATATCTTATTTAGGATGCGATTGTAAATATATTTAAATTTATCATTTTTAGGTCTAAAATGTTTCACGTTAGTCAATTTTTATTATCTGTAAAAAAATTCTTGACAAGCTCTTGAAATTTTTCCTTCCACACTCATTTAGTCATTATGCAAATGGAATAAGTGTTTAATCATTTATGCCAAATTTATTGCTAAGGAGATAGATAATATGAGGTTAGATAAACTCACAAACAAATTTCAACAAGCTTTAGCTGATGCGCAGTCTTTAGCATTAGGTAAAGATAATCAGTATATAGAGCCTATCCATGTACTCTCAGCAATGCTTAATCAAGAAGGTAGTAGTGTTAAACCATTATTGGCTGCTGCTGGAGCAAATAATACCATTTTACAACAAGAATTAAATCAATCAATTGAACGACTGCCTCAAGTGCAGGGTGTCGGTGGCGAAGTTATCCCTTCTCAAGATTTAATCAAAGTTTTAAATCTATGCGATAAGTTATCTCAAAAAAATGGGGATAGTTATATCTCTTCTGAGCTATTTATATTAGCCGCATTAGACGAAAAAGGGAGCCTTGGCGATATCCTAAAAAATTCGGGTGTCACTAAAGACAAATTTCTTCAAGCAGTCAATCAATTAAGAGGAAGCGATAACGTGAATGATCCAAATGCAGAAGATCAACGTGGTGCGTTGAAAAAGTATACTATTGATTTAACACAGCGTGCAGAACAAGGTAAACTCGATCCGGTTATTGGACGTGATGAAGAGATCCGCCGTACGATACAAGTGTTACAACGTCGTACCAAAAATAACCCTGTGTTAATTGGTGAACCGGGTGTGGGTAAAACTGCGATTGTTGAAGGATTAGCACAACGTATTGTGAATCGTGAAGTTCCCGAGGGATTACGTAATAAACGTGTCTTATCCTTGGATATGGGCGCCTTAATCGCTGGTGCTAAATATCGTGGTGAGTTCGAAGAGCGTTTGAAAGCTGTCCTTAAAGACATCGCTAAAGAAGAAGGTCGTATCATTCTGTTTATCGACGAAATTCATACCATGGTCGGTGCCGGTAAAGGCGATGGTGCTATGGATGCCGGAAACATGTTAAAACCAGCTTTAGCTCGTGGTGAATTACACTGCGTTGGGGCAACAACACTTGACGAATATCGTCAATATATTGAAAAAGATCCTGCATTGGAACGTCGTTTTCAAAAAGTTTATGTGGCTGAACCGACTGTTGAAGACACCATTGCCATTTTGCGTGGTTTGAAAGAGCGTTATGAATTGCATCATCATGTTCAAATTACCGATCCAGCCATTGTGGCTGCGGCAACCTTATCGCATCGTTATATTTCAGATCGTATGTTGCCAGATAAAGCCATTGACTTGATTGACGAAGCTGCATCGAGTATTCGTATGCAAATGGATTCTAAACCAGAATCATTAGATCGTCTTGAAAGACGTATCATTCAACTTAAACTTGAGCAACAAGCGCTTAAAAAAGAGTCGGATGATGCCAGTAAAAAACGACTTGAGATGTTAAATAATGAACTTGCTGAAAAAGAAAAGGATTATGCGTCACTTGAAGAAGAGTGGAAATCAGAGAAAGCTGCACTTTCGGGCACTCAGAATATCAAAGCAGAGTTGGAAAAAGCTCGCACTGAGATAGAACAAGCTCGTCGAGCAGGGGATTTAAACAAGATGTCGGAATTGCAATATGGCAAAATTCCGGAACTTGAAAAGAAACTCGCTGCGGCCACGCAATTAGAAGGTAAAACCATGAAATTATTGCGTAACAAAGTGACCGATAATGAGATTGCCGAAGTATTATCGAAAGCGACGGGTATTCCTGTTTCGAGAATGCTTGAAAGCGAAAAAGATAAATTACTACACATGGAAGACGCTTTACATAAACGTGTTATTGGGCAAGATGAAGCTGTTGTCGCTGTTGCAAATGCTATTCGTCGTAGCCGTGCCGGTCTTTCTGATCCGAATAAACCGATTGGGTCTTTCTTATTCTTAGGTCCAACAGGTGTGGGTAAAACCGAACTTTGTAAAGCATTGGCAAACTTTATGTTTGATAGTGAAGATGCCATGGTACGGATTGATATGTCTGAATTCATGGAAAAACATTCCGTTGCTCGCTTAATTGGTGCGCCTCCTGGTTATGTTGGTTATGAAGAGGGCGGATATTTAACCGAAGCCGTACGACGTCGACCTTATTCAGTAATTTTACTGGATGAAGTGGAAAAAGCGCATCCGGATGTCTTTAATATTTTATTACAAGTCTTAGATGATGGTCGCTTAACTGACGGACAAGGTCGTACAGTTGATTTCCGCAATACGGTTATCATCATGACATCTAACTTGGGTTCAGACTTAATTCAAGGACAAGTTGAGCTTAGTTATGACGAAATGAAAGCATTAGTTATGACTGTGGTAACTAAACATTTCAGACCTGAATTTATCAACCGTATTGATGAAACGGTGGTCTTCCATCCACTAGGTCAAGAAAACATCAAAGCGATTGCTAGAATTCAATTGGCACATGTTGAAAAACGCTTAGATGAACGAGGTTATGAAATGGATATTTCTGATGCAGCGTTAGAACATCTTGCTAAAGTTGGTTTCGATCCAATTTATGGTGCAAGACCGTTAAAACGCGCTATTCAACAAGAAATTGAAAACCCATTAGCACAACAAATATTGTCCGGTAAATTAGTACCAGGTAAAACCATTCATTTGGATTTAGTGGGTGATAATATCGAAGCTAAACAGTAATCAACAAATAAACCGACCTTAATGGTCGGTTTTTTTGTAGTTGAGTATTTGGATTTGTAATTTATAAAAAAATCAATGTGCTTTCCGATTAATTTATCCTACCTAATGCAAGTTATCGTCTAAAATAATGAAGAATTATTAGCTAAAAGATTTAGTATTTCCAAAATATAATTGGTATTAATAATTATAAAATTTCATCTAGTGATTTTGATAAATAAATATTCCCTAAATAACCGTTACTACTAATTTGGGCAGCAATATTTATCCCCATCTTATTTGTGTACTATTGTTTGTAATCCAGAAAAATAAAAAATCGATCTTTTGCTATTTTTAGTATTGATTCGTTAATGCAAAAGATAATTCGTATCGAGTTTGTTATTAACATATTTATTTAAAAGATCCTAAATCAGAATTTGTAGCTAATAAAAGTATCGTTGCTGAGTTAGATAGATAAAGTAATTTTATTATTTTTCATAACGTTATCAATAACTTTCATAAAAGTGTAATTGAAAACGAATTTAATTTGGTGTATGAAAGGGAAGTAAGTTATACTTTTCATAAGAAGAAGTTATTATGCGAAAATCATCGTAAAATTGATGATTAAATCGTAAATTTTTTATGGAGCATATTAGCAATATTAACCAATTATATATTGTTTTGATCTAACATGTACTATCTTTGGTTTAACAATAAGAAATAATTAAAATGAATTGCAAATCTCAATTTTATGTTAAACTCGTCGATGATAATAAGCTGATGGAATTTATAATAATAAGTTTGATATTATTATTTGTTAGTCTTTGTATTGTCGGTATCTTCATGTTATTAAATTATATCCCTAGCTTATGGTACTTAGTTTTTTTAATTGTATTTTTAATTTGTTTAGGTTGTTTTTGTTTTTCACGATTACACCAATTTGAATACCTCACCATAAGTTTTAATGAGCACAGTTTAATATTTTCATCGGATAAAAAGCCTCAAATTGAATTCTCTTTTCAACACATTAAATCATTTTCAGTGTTAAAAGATAAAGCTTATCAAGAATTAAGACAACAATCATTTCAATTGTGTGTTTATGATCCTACAAAACGGAAAGACATTAAAATTAGGTTTTCTGCTGCCAAAAGAATGCAAAACATTTCAAATTCAAAGGAAAACTATATTTGCTTTGTCACTTTTTTTGACGAATTTATTAAGAATGTGATTGAACCGCAACTCGACCTTGTCCACAAGGCAACAATTACTGAATTAATGTTTGGAGAACATTCAGTAGCAGTTGAATATGTGAGAAAGTAGCTAATTCTTTTGACGAAATAAAATTGTCAATGATATAAGAAAAAGAACTTAATGTTTAATAAGGATAGATATGGGCCACTGTTATCGATTTTCAGGATATTATAATGGGTCGGTTTTAAAAGAAAAAGTTATAGAGGTCTACTTTGATGAATATGAAATGATACTTACTTTTTTTGAACAAGGAAGAAATAAATTTTTAATAGAAAAAATTCATTCTATCACTATTAGTTGTATTAATCAGGTTCAATTTAGTTTGGAAATCGTAGCATCTACTCCTAATTTAGACAAAAAACATTTTCTTATGGAAGTTAGAAAATCCTCTTTTTTTGATAATGAAAAAGAACAAAATTTTTTAAATTTCAGGCAATTTATTGATGCATTTTATGAACAAGAAATTGAAACTAAATTCAAGTTAGTTAGAGTATCATGTGAAAGTAGTAGTTCGACTAAATTTGGTAGAACTACTCGAGTGTACAAAAGGAGATAATTTCGTAAGAGATATCAATTATGTTAATTAAGGCTATTATGTTTTTTCGTACAGATATTCAGCCACAGATTTTAAATGATTTAGCTGAATAACATAATGCTATGTCTCCTAATTAGCCGATGTATTTTTTACCTAAAAGCAAAATATTCTATCATGAATTGTTATTAAAAAATCAACGCAATGTTAAATTTGATATATTTTATCTGTACTAAACGTATCAATTAACTGTTTCATTGTTTTTATTCTGTTTACACTTCTAACTCTGATTACTTCATTTTTTTTCATAATATTGATAGCTTTTTAGTTTCTATATGCTGGCTAAAAGTGTAAAAAACAGTACTCTTTTTCAGAGAAAATGTTAGCGGTTCATTATTGAACTGAATTTATCGAGCACTAATAAATACATAAAATATTGCACAATACATCACAATAGATCATAATCTATCACACCAAGACTTTTATCATAAAGATAAATTGCAAGGAGAGTTGATATGATTAAGCTAATTATCAGTGATTTAGACGGTACTTTTTTAAACAATCAGGGTGATTATGATCGCCAGCTATTTGCTAAAGTGTATGAACAAATGGCAGAACAGGGTATCCATTTTATGGCTTGTACCGGTAAACAATGTGAACGGGTTGAAGAGCTATTTGGTGATTACAGCGATAAAATTTGGATAGTTGGTGATAGCGCAACCACCATAAAACATAATGGCGAATTTATTTATCGCTCATTCATACCTAACGAATTAGGACAGCGCATAATAAAAACCTTGGAACAAGTTAGTCAAGAGCACATTATCATTGCTTGTACTGCTCAAGGAGCCGTTATCAAAGCCCATTTACCTGAACGATTAAAAGCTAAAGTTCGTGGTTCTTATGCAACCATAATTGAAGTGGATGATCTTTCTCTTATCGGTGATGACTTTATCAAAATCACTGTATATGATGAAAAAGGGCAATGTTTACAAACTCGACAGCATTTAACCCCTTTTGAAAACCAAGCTTATATTGTGGTGTCTGAAGCTGCATGGATTGATATCACTCAGCATGATGTTCATAAAGGAAATACTATCAAAAAATTACAGCAGCTACTTAAGGTAAGTTATCATGAAACCATGGCATTTGGTGATGGTTACAACGACATAGAATTACTTGAACAAGCGGAATACAGTTTTGCTATGCGTAATGCATTTGAAGAAACCAAAGCTGTCGCAAAATTTATCACCGGTTTTAATGATGATAGTGCGGTACTGAATACGATAAAGCAACTAATTGAATTACAAAGCAAATGATGGCATGCTCAGATTCAGTTGATGACAGCTGAATCTATTAAGCGATTTCTATTTTGAGATTAAAACCTTCAAAGCCCTCAATTTTGCTATCTCGACTAGCGATAATGATATCTATATCTTCACAAGCGGCAACTTTATAACGTGCAACTTGTTGCATTTTGTCGGCAATCACTGCGGCTATAACCTCATTACTTTGAGCAATGACCTCTTTTTTGAAGCAGGCATCATCATAATAAACTGCGCTTAACCCTGCATGCGGGTCAAGTCCACAAACGCCAATAAAGGTTTGATCAAAGACCATATTTCGGATTTGATTAACGGTATCAGCGCCCATTGTTCCCCCCGTTAACGGATTGACTTTGCCACCTAATAAAATGAGCTCGCCATTGGTTCGACTACTTAAGACCGAAGCAATTTGAGGAGAATTGGTGACAATCGTTAATGTCAAATTTTGTGGGATATAGCTCGCCATTGCTAAATAGGTCGAGCCAGTATCAATAAAAATGCAGGAATTATCTTTGATTAATTTTGCACATTTTATTGCTACCGAAGATTTTTCGTCTACACTTTGATTAACACGAGTTTCAAATGTGGCTGACTGTTTTAAATGGCTAACTGCTCCACCATATACACGCTTGCAAACACCGTCACGGGCGAGTTTTTGTAAATCTCGACGAATCGTATGTTCTGAGACTCCTAACAATTTAACTAAATCAGCACTGACAACACGCCCTTTTTCATTCAGAAGCTGCCGGATAAAAGATTGGCGTTGTTCAGGGAATGCATCATAATCAATCATCTAATATCCTTTAACGATTCGAATTATTTATACGACTATTATTCATGATAATACCAATATCTGAGGCAATTGAAAATAAGCTAAAGAAGCTAATATTGCTTAATTACAGGATTAGCAAATTAATAATAGCTATTTTTCATGTTATTATTTTTCTAAAATTTTTATTTTTTATTTGTGATTCTATCGAACAGAAATTACAATACTTTCCTTTATATTGATTAGGCTAGAATAGATGTCTATTGTCGTAGTTGAAGTGAATCGTCGGGCTATTACAGATAATATTGAATTTTTTAGAAAAAAATCAACTAATAGTGCTCTGATGGCGACTGTTAAAGCCAATGCATATGGTCATGGTCTTGAAGGTGTATCTGAATTACTACAGGATAAAGTGGATTATTTTGGTGTTGCACGTATCTCTGAAGCAATAAGACTAAGGAATAAAGGAATTAATACACCAATTGTTTTATTAGAGGGATTTTTTCCTCATGATGACATTAACGATTTAATTGATTTTAATTTACAGCCTGTTGTTCATTCAAGTTGGCAGATTGATAAATTATTAGATATTAAATTAAATAATCAAATTACTGCATGGTTCAAAATCGATACCGGTATGCATCGCTTAGGGTTTCAAATGGATGAAGCACTAGCAGAATTTATTCGATTAACTCAATGTCCTGTTGTACGTAAATCGGTTAATCTTATTAGCCACTTTAGCAGTGCCGATGAACTTGATTCAGAACAGACAATCAAACAAAATGCGTTATTTGACCAATTCATTAATTTAATTCCTGACAAATCCTATCTGAATAAATATTCCATTGCCGCATCAGGTGGACTACTGGCATGGCCTGACTCTCATCGAGATATAATTCGTGCCGGTATTGCATTATATGGTGTTTCTCCTTTCGAACATGCCGTTGAAGAACTAACGCCAGCAATGACTTTTAAATCAGAATTAATTACGATAAGGAAACACAAAAAAGGTGAAGCAGTCGGATATGGTCAAATATGGAAAAGTAAAAAAGAAACAAAACTTGGCGTTGTTGCAATGGGTTATGGTGATGGATATCCTCGGAATATTCCTGAAAATACACCAGTGCTAGTTAATGGTCGACGAGTCCCTATTGTTGGTCGAGTCTCAATGGATATGATTGTGGTTGATTTAGGTATTGATTCACTTGAAAAACCTGGAGATGAAGTTATTTTTTGGGGAGCGCAGCTTCCTGTTGAAGAAATTGCAAAGCACACGGGGATTAGTGCTTACGAGTTATTAACACGCCTTACGGAACGGGCAAAAATTCATTATATAGATAAATAGGTTATGATTAAAAAAATTCTTTTATACACTTTTTTCACAATGATTTTAGTTGTTGTTGGTTCAGTTTCAATTGGTTACTACTTCTTGCATCAATTTTCAAAACAACAAATTAATGTTACCAATCAAAATGAAATATTCATTTTAAAAAAAGGGACGTCTTTAAATCAGTTAATTGAACAAGTTAAACAATCTAATTTATTAGAGCAGGTTTATTTACTTCCTTATTTGTATAAGTTAGATCCTAAATTAAGTTCCATTAAAGCAGGTACCTATCAATTACATCCGCATATGACAGTAGCCGATTTTTTAAAATTGCTCGTGTCAGGAAAAGAAAATAATTTTTCAATTAAGTTTGTTGAAGGTAAACGAGCCAAAGATTGGTTGAAGGTAATAAGAAATTCACCTTATATAACGCAAACTCTCAAAGATAAATCGAATGAAGAAATTGCGCAAATATTAGGCATAGAAGGTTCACTTGAGGGTTGGTTATCACCAAACACCTATCTTTATACGGCAGAGACTTCCGATATTAATTTATTGAAACGTGCTCACCTTACGATGAAGAGTAATTTACAGAAGGTTTGGGATAACCGTGATAAGGATTTACCCTATAATACACCTTATGAATTGCTAATAATTGCTTCAATAATAGAAAAAGAGACTAGCTTAAGTTCTGAACGAGCCAATGTCGCCTCTGTTTTCGTTAATCGATTGAGAGCTAAAATGAAGTTACAAACTGATCCGACGATTATTTATGGTTTAGGCGATAAATATACAGGAAAGATTAGGCGTATTGATATAACTGATACTAATAATCCTTATAATACTTACGTGATTCAAGGATTGCCCCCAACGCCTATTGCTATGCCTAGCTTGGCTTCATTAGAGGCGGCAGCGCACCCTGCCAATACAGATTATCTGTTTTTTGTAGCTAATGGAACGGGTGGGCATACCTTTTCATCTAACTACAGTAATCATCAGAAAGCGGTGAATGAATATCGTCGAAAAATGAATAAGTGATATTTTCTTCTAAATTACTGCGTTTACAGCGCAGTAATTTATTCAAATGATTAATCTATAACGTTAGTATAGAACATAAAAGTTTATTTTATGGACTCTAAATTATTTTCTAATTTTGATAACTGATCTAATTCTTCAAGTAAATTGATTAGTTGGCTAACATTGTGTTCATGTTCTTTTAAAGCTTCTTCAAAATATGGACGTAAGGCAAACATTGGGATGTCTGAATTTGCATCGATTATTGCTTGTATTCGGGGAATAAAAATCCATTGTAACCATTCATGCGCTTGCATGGTATCAACTGCAAAGGGTTCTTTGCTTAAAAATGAATCAGGATGAGGCGGCATGGTTTGCCATAAACGCACTGCTTGTAGCTCTTGTTTGATAAGTTCCAGTTGATTGATTATTGCGTTAGTTTGTGTTTTTTTTGCTAGTAGATATCGATAATATAACCAATCAAAGTTCGGGCCTGGATCTGTTTTCCTTTCTGGGGCTATATCACTATGACCAACGATATCTTTAATAAAGTAATTTTGTTTTAATAATAAGGTCACATTCACAAGTTGTTGGTATTGAACTTCTGTGAATTTATCACTGTCACAACCCTCCATCTCTATTCCTATTGAAAAGTCATTACAATTTTCACGACCCTCAAAATATGATATCCCTGCATGCCAAGCTCGTTTATCGAATGGAACAAATTGAATAATCTCACCATCACGACGTATAAATATATGACTAGATACCTGTAATTGATATATTTTCGCAAAATAGGGATCTAAATTCGGATCAAGTTTACCTGTAAATAATTGTTCTACATACGGACCACCATATTGATTTGGCGGTAAACTTATATTATGAATCACTAGTAATGAAATTGGTATGTCGTTTGGTCTTTCATTATAAAATGGTGATTTGATTTGTTTAACACCTTGCAACCAACCATTAACGATGTTTAAAGACATTTTAACTCCCACAAATAAATTGCTGATTTATGCGATACACTTCGCAATAATTTGAAAATTAGATAAAAACGTAAACGTCTTTCGTTATTCAATTTTCCAATACTACAACCCGTTATTATTCCATTTTTTTGAAAAGCTATAAAGTTATGCATGTTAAAAAATAATTTAATTTTTAGGAGTCATTCATAATGAACCAATCGGGATTTACTTTATTTGAACTTATGATTGCTATTGTAGTAATCGCTATTTTAACTGCAATTGGACTGCCAGCTTATCAAGGATATGTAAAAAAAGCTGCGATGACCGATATGTTACAGACAATGATATCTTATAAAACAGCTGTTGAAATTTGTGCTATTGAACAAGGTAATGTAGCCAATTGTAATAATGGAAATTATGGTATCCCTTTAACGAAAACAACTAATTATGTTATGTCGATTTCTGTTATTGATGGAGTTATCAAATTGACAGGAAAAGGTGCCTTATCAGGTCTAACAACGACTTTGACGCCTACACCAAATTTAACGCATGGTAATTTAGATTGGGCTAGAAGTTGTGAAACTGCTCCTTTAGATGCAACTTTAAATCAAATTTGTGAAGATATATTTAAATTTTAAGTTATAAATATTTGAAGTAAGGATAAAGGGTAATGCAAGAACAGCAATTAGTTGAATGTATTGATAAATTATTACTTTCAGCATTAGAAAAAAGAGCTTCGGATATTCATTTTGAGCCTTATCAACATAGTTACCGTATACGTATGCGTATTGATGGGGTTTTGCAAAATATGTCATCACCTTCCCTTACGTTAGCCAAAAAAATAGTAGCTCGTTTAAAAATTATGGCTAAATTAAATATAGCTGAACAACGTTTACCCCAAGATGGGCAATTGATAATTAAAAATTATACTATGCGTATTTCAACCATACCTGTCCAAAATGGTGAAAAAGTTGTTTTACGTGTAATGGATAATTATGAGTCTGAGCTCACGTTAGATGATTTAGGTTTAACCGAAGATAATCTACGTACTTTTAGACAGATTTTGAATCAACCGCAAGGATTGATATTAGTCACTGGTCCTACGGGTAGTGGTAAGACCATGACGCTTTATTGTGGTTTAAAAATCTTAAATCAACCTAGTTGTAATATCTGTAGTGTTGAAGATCCGATTGAAATTCCGGTTGAAGGAATCAATCAAACTGCGGTCAATCCTAAAGCTGGTTTGGAATTTGCGACGGTTTTGCGTTCGTTATTAAGGCAAGATCCAGATGTAATAATGGTTGGTGAGATTCGTGATTATGAAACAGCAGAAATTGCTATTCAGGCTGCCCAAACAGGACATTTAGTATTATCAACCTTACACACCAATTCAAGTATAGAAGGAATAACACGGCTTAATCAGATAGGTATAGAAAGATTTCTCATCGCATCATGTTTAAAACTAATTATTGCACAACGATTGGTACGTAAGCTTTGCCCCTATTGTAAAGTGATTGCTAATGAGTTGATTATAATGGATAAAAAATCAATACCTCACTATATCGCCAAAGGATGTGAAAAATGTATTGGTGGCTATGTTGGACGAGTAGGATTATACGAATTTTTAGTGATTACACCTGATGTTCAACATCAAATATTAAATGAACAAGCAATTTCTCCATTAAATTTTATTTCATTAAAAAAAGCAGGGCAACACTTAGTCAAAAACGGGATTACGTCTTTAGATGAATTGAATAGAGTGTTAGGCGATATATGAAAAGAATTTATTATTGGTATGACTTAAATTTTATTGAACACAAAATTGTGGCTGTATCTCTGATAGACGCAAGGAGACAATTGTTATTACAAGGTAAAATTGCTTTTAAGATCAAAGCAGGAAAATTTATCCGTAAGAGCAGTTTCAATCGAAATGATTTGTTAATTATCACCAAGCAATTAGCTACTATGATTAAAGCTGGTTTACCTCTTCTTGAAAGTCTACATTTATTAGCACAAGAACATCCAAAATCACATTGGCAATATTTACTCACTGAAATAGAACAACAGATTTCTTTAGGAGAGTCACTATCAATAGTTTTAACCCAATATAAATCTGTATTTCCTCCTCTTTATAGTGAAATTATTGCAACAGGGGAATTGACAGGTCAGCTGGATTTAAGTTTTGAACAATTAACATTACAATTAGAACAAACAATTCATTTAGAAAAATGTATAAAAAAAGCGATGCGTTACCCTTTATTCCTTCTAACTGTATCGCTGTTGGTAACGTTAATTATGTTATTATTTGTTTTGCCTAAATTTTCAGATATTTATCAGAGTTTTGATGCACAGCTTCCTCCTTTTACTCAATTGATTATTAATACCTCTAACTTTTTGCGGGAAAAATTTTGGTTTGGGTGTTTATTAACTATGTTGGTTTTTTTTTGTTATAGATACTATTTTAAAAAACGTTATCAGAAGAAAATAGATTATTTCATGTTAAAAACGCCTTTAGTAGGTAAAATTATACAATGCCATAATTTAACCCATTTTTTTCAAACCGTTTCAATTACTCAAATTGCGGGCATTCCTTTAATTGCCGGATTGAATGCAGCTGCAAATACACTTTTAAATCACAATTATCGTGAAACAATTTATCAAATGATAGCAGGAATAGAACAAGGTCACTCTTTCAGTTCAGTACTTCAACAGCAAACGCTGTTTCCGCATTTATGTTATCAATTAATTCAAGTAGGGGAGGAGTCAGGGACACTAGATACGATGTTAGAAAAATTGGCTTATTATTATCAAGAACAAAATCAGACATTAACCGATAATTTAACACAATTATTTGAACCTGCATTAATGTTAGTGTTGGCGTTAATTGTTGGTGGATTGATCATAGCTATATATTTACCGATATTTCAACTTGGTGAGGTCATTAGTTAGTGGTAATTTTTATTTTTTATTTAGGCTTATGTTTTGGTAGTTTTATTTCTGTTGCATACTATCGTTTTTCACCGTCCTATTCTTTTTTTGAATTTGCTATTGCCATTTCTTATCCTCGATCAAATTGTCGAGGTTGTCAAAAAGGCTTAAAGCTTTGGCATTTAATTCCTCTTTTTTCATGGTTATTACTCAGAGGACGTTGTTATTATTGTCACTGCAAAATTGCATATAGATACTTAATACTGGAAATAATGGTTTCACTCCTTTTTTTGCTTATTTATTTAAATAACGGTTTAAATTTTCGTAGTATCATTCTTATGTGGCTTGCTTGTTATTTCTTGCTCTTATCTATGATTGATCTTCAGTATTACCTATTACCCGATTTTTTTACTTTGCCCTTAATGTGGTTGGGTATTATTGCTGCTTATTTTGAATTATTTGATATCTCATTAAGGGATGCTGTAGCAGGTATAGTTATTGGATATCTGTTATTAAAAATTCCTGCTGGATTATTTTATTTAATAACCAACAAACAAGGGTTAGGGCAAGGGGATATTAAATTACTTGCAGCTTTAGGTTCATGGCTACCTTATCAAACGCTTCCTCTTATACTAATGTGTTCATCAATTTTGGGTATAATTTATTATTTAATTTTACGTTTTATAGTTCGACTTCCCTCATTAACCATTATTCCGTTCGGCCCTTTTTTATTGATTCCTAGTTATTTTATGTGTTATAGCTATTTATGAAACACAATCAATTAATTTTAAATATTATTTTGCAAAGGGATCAATAGAGTCATTTCTTTTTATTAAGCCTTTTATTTAAGGAAACTTATAACTAAAATGGATAACCATAGTAAAATTAGTTATTTCTCTCTATATATAAAACCTATTATAGTTAATCAAATAGCTTTATGGATTGCTTATTAATCTGTTACAGAAGGAACAATGAATGAATACTATTAGTCAACTTAAAGAAGAAATGATCTCTTGGCGCCATAATATCCATGCTCATCCAGAAACCGCTTTTCAAGAAACCAATACAACACAATTTATTATTGAAAAACTTAAATCATTTGGTATTACTGAATTGTATACTGAATTTGCTCCAACAGGTGTTGTCGGTATTATTAAAGGAAACAAAGAAGGGCGCGTTATAGGTCTTCGAGCGGATATCGATGCTTTGGATATTATTGAAGAAAATAATATTGATTATTGTTCAACAATCCATGGGAAAATGCACGCTTGTGGGCATGATGGTCACACTGCAATATTACTCGGTACTGCTAAATATTTGTGCCAGCATCGTGATTTTAGTGGAACCGTGGTGGTTATTTTTCAGCCCGCCGAAGAAAACGAAGGCGGCGGTCGGGTAATGGTCGAAAATGGTCTATTTGATAAATTTCCCATTGAAGCTGTATACGGTATTCACAATCAGCCCAATATGGCACTGAATCATTTCTATATTAATCATGGCGCCATAATGGCATCCTATGATGTGTTTGAAATTACTGTCACAGGTGTTGGCGCACATGCAGCGGCACCACATCTGGGTAAAGATACAATTTTAACTGCAACACAAATTGTCAATGGATTACAAAGTATTGTGAGCCGTAATGCCGATCCACTTAGCTCACTAGTTGTCAGCGTAACACAAATTCATAGTGGCGATACTTGGAATGTATTACCTCAACAGGCTGTAATTCGAGGAACAGTTCGGGCATTTAGTTCTGATGTGCAGGACATGGCTGAATCAAGAATCAAACAGATAGCACAGGGTATCGCATCAACTTTTGACGCCAAAGCGGAAGTCAATTATCAGCGTCGTTATCCTGCTACCGTAAACTATGCTAAGCAGGCGGATATAGCCATTAGCGCAGCAAGAAAAGTGGTGGGCGATAATAATGTAACGATTGATCCTCCTCCTTCAATGGGATCTGAAGATTTTGCCTTTATGTTACAAAAGGTGCCCGGTGCGTATGTTTGGTTAGGTGCTGGGCAGGGAGCAAATTTGCATAATCCTGCCTACAATTTTAATGATGATTTACTTATAACAGGTGTTAAATATTTTATTGAAGTTGTGAATCAAGAATTAGAAAATCTATAATTCTTAAATGGTATTATAAATTTGCTGGGATTTAACATTTAATCCCAGCAAATTATTATTAAACAAACTGATATTTGAAAAAATATTAAGCCAAATAATCTATCAACCTTTTAGCTTAAATTTGTGTTATGTGTACGCTGTTTAATTTTTATAATCAGTACTATCACGATATCACGAATTAGTGAAAAGATAGTTTACTGTCAACTTGCCCTTTTATTCTGAAGGCCGTATTAATATCTATTCCATTAGGAAGCACCACTTGTACATAAACATTATTATTCTGATCTAGTTTTAGTGCTGCCAATATTTGGCCTCCTTCTCGCCAGTTTCCTTCAATCTGATATTCAACCGTATCCCCTATAATTGGGAGTACTGGACTGCTACCTGATAATAAATAAAGTCCTCTTTTATTTGCGCCACGAAATTGTGCTCTGGCGACCATTTCTTGTCCACAATAGCAACCTTTATCGAAACTAATTGCATTGTGAAGTTGTAAATTGCAAGCTTGAGGTAATAAACTTTCTATATTTTCGGCATCAATAACTGCATAACCGGCTTCTAAATCTAGGCGAAGCCATTGATCACAAGATTGTAAATTGTTCTCTGATAAATTAGGCGTAATCATAATAATGCGAGGTTGTGGTAGAGGCAGTTTAATATAAGTAATATTGTTTTCCGTCATGCAATTATTATCGTTGAATTTAGAAAGAAGCGAAGCAGGGATTGCATCAGCAATGAGTCCTACCATATGCAAATCTTCTACGATTTCTATTATAACCTTGGAAAAAACTGCATACTTTTTGAGTTCTGCAACTTGTCTGTTTGCAACACTTTTTCTTAGTATGTAATAAATATCTTGCCCACGTCTAAATAATAAAATGTTACTCCACATTTTTCCTTTTGCATCACAGTGCGCTGCATACAATGCTGAATGTTCGGAAAGATTTTTCATATCAATGGTTACTTGTCCTTGCAAAAACTTAAGATTGTCTTCACCTGATACTTTTACTATTTGCCAATCAGCAAGGGAAATAGGTTCAAAAGAATAATTGCTCATGATAATACCTTTTAGGAATAATGTGTCGAGTTTAGATAAGGCTAAAAATAGACTTTTTCAAAGTGTATAGAAAAAACCGGTAAATAACAATAAATCACAATAATAATATTTTTTCTTAAAAAATTTAACTATATGTTTTATATATTTTTTTGAATTTGTTTTTTTAATGCAATTTGTTTATAAAAATTAGTACTTACTGAAGTTTGTTTATTGATTTAATGTATTTGATAATGCAAAATAAATGACTAATTTGTAATATTGGAGGCAACAACGATGGCAAAACTGTCAGGCGCAGAAATGGTCATTCAATCTTTGATTGATCAAGGAGTAAAACAGATATTTGGTTATCCCGGTGGTAGTGTTCTTGATATCTACGATGCAATTCATACTTTAGGTGGTATTGAACATATATTAGTTCGTCATGAACAAGCTGCTGTACATATGGCTGATGGTTATGCAAGGGCTACAGGTGATGTGGGTGTTGTACTTGTAACATCAGGGCCTGGAGCGACCAATACCATTACCGGTATTGCGACCGCATACATGGATTCTGTGCCATTGGTTGTTATTTCAGGTCAGGTTGCAAGTAACTTGATTGGAAATGATGCCTTCCAAGAGTGTGATATGGTCGGTATATCTCGTCCAATAGTTAAACATAGTTTTCTGATAAAAGATTCTAAAGACATTCCTGAAATTATTAAGAAAGCATTCTATATTGCGTCAACTGGTAGGCCCGGCCCGGTTGTGATTGATCTGCCAAAAGATATTGTTAATCCAGCAAATAAATACAATTACCATTATCCTAAATCTGTCTCAATGCGTTCGTATAATCCAACTATTCAGGGACATAAAGGACAAATTAAAAAAGCATTAACGACATTATTGGCAGCTAAAAAACCCGTCCTTTTTATTGGCGGAGGGGTAATTAGTGCAGGTGCAAGTGATGCAATTAAATCTTTAGCCGAAAAATTGAATCTACCCGTTGCGTCAACCTTAATGGGAATAAGTGCTTTTCCTGGAACAAATAAACATTATTTAGGCATGATTGGAATGCATGGGGTTTATGAAGCCAATATGGCGATGCACAGCGCTGATGTGATTTTAGCCGTTGGTGCAAGATTTGATGATAGAACAACCAATAATGTTGAAAAATATTGCCCCTTGGCGAAAATAATTCATGTCGATATTGATCCAACTTCAATTTCAAAAACAATTTCTGCAACTATTCCTGTGGTGGGTGATGCAAAAAAAGTGGTTGAAACGATGTTATCTGAGCTTAATGAATTACAAGCTGACCGTGATCTTGATGCATTAGTGGATTGGTGGAAACAAATTGATCATTGGCGTTCACGTCACTGTTTAGCTTATAGCCATGAAGGTGACAGCATCAAACCACAAGAAGCGATTGAAGTTTTGTATAAATTAACTAAAGGTAATGCTTTTGTTACTACTGATGTCGGTCAACATCAAATGTTTACGGCTTTATATTATCCATTTGATAAACCTCGTCATTTTATTACTTCTGGTGGTCTTGGTACCATGGGGTTTGGTCTTCCGGCTGCACTTGGGGTTAAACTCGCTTTTCCTGATCAATGTGTCGTGTGTGTAACTGGTGATGGCAGTATTCAAATGAATATTCAAGAACTTTCAACTGCTTTACAATATGGTTTACCAGTCATTGTCTTGAATTTAAATAATCGTTTTTTAGGTATGGTTAAACAGTGGCAAGATATGATTTATGCTGGGCGGCACTCTTGTTCATACATGGAATCATTGCCTGATTTTGCAAAAATAGCAGAAGCTTATGGTCATGTTGGAATGGTCATAACTAAACGAGAAGACCTTGAAGCAAAACTTAAAAAAGCGTTGTCGATTAAAGATCGTCTAGTCTTTGTCGATGTCATGACCGATGCTACTGAACATGTCTACCCAATGCAAATACGTGGTGGAGCAATGAACGAAATGTGGCTGAGTAAAACGGAGAGAACCTAATGCGATATATTTTATCAATTTTAACAGAAAATGAACCTGGAGCATTATCTCGAATTATTGGTTTATTCTCACAGCGTGGTTTTAATATTGAAACCATCACTACAGCACCAACAGAAGATCCGACTATGCACCGTATGACTATTCAAACAACGGGTGATGAACATGTGCTTGAGCAGATTCAAAAGCAACTTCATAAACTTGTGAATGTTTATCGTGTTAATGATTTAACAGAAGGGCCTCATGTTGAACGAGAAATCATGTTAGTCAAAGTTACAGCTAAAGGATCTGACGCACGTGATGAAGTTAAACGCTGTGCCGATATTTTTAGAGGTTCAATAGTTGATGTTACCGCATCTCATTACATTGTTCAGTTATCGGGGACAAGCGAAAAGTTAGATTCGTTTTTATCCTCTATTCGTGAAACGTGTAATATTGTTGAAATTGTTCGTTCTGGAATTATCGGTTTATCTCGGAGTGAAAAATCAGTCAATCATTAATTTTATAGTTGAAAATTAAAAGTTAAATTTTACTTTATTATAAAATAAGCGTTATAAGGAATAAGTGTTAATGCCGTTTTTTGCTATTATGACCATAATTCACTTAATTATTTCATTTATTTATTCTATTATTTCTTATCCAATAAAAAAGTTTAGAAGAAATAAATATAAAAATAAGCTAATAGCCGGTAGTTCGGTTATTGACCTCAAATCTTTTAGAATGTTAACTAAAGAGGAAATAAATGGTGTAGAAAGCTATTTATCGATGACTTGTAACCAATCCTCAGATAAAAAAAAGTCATCATTAGTTTCTCGAGAAGTGATGTTAATATCCGGTAGTTGTGTCAAACAAACTAAATTTTCGCATAACGAAAACACTTATTCCTATAAAATCCATAATATTGATGTTGTATTTCCTTTCAACATGGATCGTTACCTTAGTGATTATAATGAAGTTGAAATTGCGCTTACGCAAAATTTCGCTATTGCTGTTAAGTTAAATGATCACAAAATAGGTTCAGCATTATATGCTGCCTATTTGGCAGATGAAAAAAATGATAAACAAAGTTCGGTATATTGGCAGAGCGGCGTTTCAAAATTCTCCCAAGGCGAAAACTTCGATGAAAATGCTATTCATTCAGTGAGACCAAATGCTAGATTAAGTAAAAAATTGGGTTACGAAATTTTATCAGTTCGAAAAGAAACATCTCAAGAATCAGCTTCCCGTAACAAATTAAATAGAGGAATACTCACGGCATTTTTTTGTTTTTTTGTCGTAAGCTATTTTAATCGTTTTTGGGATACAAAAGAGTTAAACGATCTGTTTTGGTTTGGAGTGAATTTTCTGGTTGCTATTTACTTTTATTTTCGTAAACCAAAATATAAAGCTAAAGTGCGATTTATTAATCAAGTAAAAGGGAGAATAACGAGAAAAATTGTTAAATCCAATGAGATTATAATTGGTCATGGTTTGAAATTAAAGTATCCCAAAAATTGGCAATCATTTATCCCTGAAAATAGCACTTTTGATGTTGATTTAGATGTTGATGTTGACAGTAAAAAAATTGTTCGTTATGGCTACGACTTGTCGGTTAGTAAAGAGGTTGAACAATTCGGGCCACCAAAATTTTGGGGACGAAATTTATGGCTTTTTTTAGTTGGCGTGTTTTATGTTTATGGTGTTAATTATCGAGCAGATGTATGTGACAATTTCTCATTTGTTTATCATCAATACAATCACGATTCTAAACGTTGGTTTTTTGATGATGTATCAAAATTAATAACGAGCAACATCAAATCGGGTGATGTAGTGAAATTTAATTTTTTAGATGTGTCATTGACATGTGAAGTACCTGTTAAAAATAAAGCCGATAGATGTATTCAAGCATTAATTCACAGTGCAACTAGCAATAGCTCTTTTCATCTTGCCAGTTCCACAAGCTATTTTATTCTACATGGTATAAAAGAAAAGATAAGTTCTCAATTGGGTGAAAGTGTAGATCCACAATCTGACAAAAACTTTCATACAGATCATATCGTGGTCACGATGTCGGGATTCGTTTCAAATGTTGATTATGACACTAATCATACCATTTCAACATTAACCATAAATATGCAAGAGTTATACCAAAAAGATATAAGCGAAAATCTATTGCCAATTTGTATAAATCTGCTGTTATTTTTGCTTTTAGCTTCAGTGACCATTCTTAACGGTATTATGTTCTTGTTGAAACCAATTTTGAATCGAATTCGTAATTTTAAAATTAAAAATTTCTATACTTATCGTATACTTTAGGTTGATTGTCGACATTATTGATATTTTTTAATAAAAAATTGGCAGAGTAATGATTTAACCAGCTTAAATCAAAGATTATCATATGCTTCTCTAATTATTTTTAATATGATTATGTTTATTGTTATGACATTAACGGCCACGATTAACGGCATTAAACTATTAAGGAATATAAAAATTAACCGACATCGAATTGTTGAAATTAAAAAATATTACGAAGAAAGATTAGGTAATTATCGTTAATCTTTAATAAAACGTTTTAATATAAAATATAAATAAAAAAGATCTTTAATGTATGTTAGTTATTTTACTGTTTGTTGTTGTTTTTTTCATCTTTGCGTATTTTGAATTAGCTGATCACGATTCTATAGAAGTAGAGGAGGATACCTTTATCCGTGAAAATGCAATTCGACAGCTAACTGAAGAAGAAATTCTTCTTCTTCAGTCTTATCTTGATGATGAAAATAACTTTACAGCTCCTTATCAAAAGGAAAGCTCATTAATCAGTTTCGATGTGACGAAAATAAAAGGTTATATTGAAAAAGATTTTACCGATGAAATCCAATATAAATATTATTATAAGATGGATAATGTCCAGTTATTTTTTCCTTACAATATGGATTACGCTATTATGGGTTTTACATCTCAAGATCCAGAGCAACATATCGATAAGACAAAAAACATCAATACTGTTGAAATTGTTTTTACAAAAAGTTATGGAATTGTTGTTAAAATAAACAGTTATGATTTAATACAGGCGGGTCTAAATTTATTTGTACGTAAACAAAAGCAACGTTATGATTATTGGCAGACAGGAAAATTAAAGCCTATTTGTATGAGTAATTTAGAAAAATCTAATGAAACCTTATCTCAACAAATCACTGAAGCATCTGAAAAAAAACCGACTTTCGAGATTCTAAGCAGACGGGAAAAAAATCAATTTGAAAATGCAATCGAAGACCGAAGCAATTCTGGCAAATTAATGACATTTTTTTTTGTTTTAGGCGTTATGTCTTTATTAGCTGTAGAACATTTTCAGTCGATTGCATTGGTTGTTTTTTCAATCATCTGTTTTATTTTTTCCCTAATAGCATCGAGTAAAAAGCGGAAATTGCCTACCGAATATGTTAATCATATTCAAGCACAAATTTGGCGTAGTGGAAAAGACCGTAGTAATTTAAGTATTGATACAGACTTTTATGTTTACTATCCCTCATACTGGGAAATATTTCTCCCAGATACTAGCTATATACCAATTGATATGCAGGTCGAAGTTGATACAAAACAAGTGCTTAGTTTTGGCAAACACTTATCAATAAGCGAGGAAGTGAAAAATTATGGCGCACCTAAATTTTTTCACCATAATGTTATATTAGCCATTACGGGATTAATACTGGCTATCTTAATTTTCTTTTTTACTAAAGCGGGTGAAAAATTAGATTTTACCTATCAACAATTAACCTCGACAGCCACTACTTGGAATATTGATGATAAAGAAAATTTAAAGCAATCCGCCATCCACTCTATGGATCGGGTTAATTTGAATTTATCTAGTGTATCATGTGATATTCTAAATACGCAAAGAATAAAACCTCATCATGTTCAATGTAATAAGATATTTGTTAATCTCAACCCAATAGACAGCAATAAACTTAGTGATTTTCCTAGTCTGTATCGAGTAGATGTATTTAGACAATTAATCGATGATGCAAAAGATAAAGTGCTCAGGCTACAAAATGATGAAAACAACATTAGTATACAATTAACCAATTCAATTCAACTCTATGATGAAAACTATAAATATTCATATGGTAATGAGGGTTTCAAAGCGCAGCTTGATTACTATAATGGTATTTTATCAGGTAATAGTGCCAACTTAAAAATTACTGGTATTGTCACCAATGTAAGCTATCATAACAGAAAGATTTCGAAACTAACGCTTTTAACTGATTATAGAAATGATAGCGATAAAAATCAGTTATTCTCATTTTTTTCGCTAATTTTGATCAACAATTTTGTGTTTCTATTTGTTATCTTAATCACCTTAATAAATACTATTCTGATTTTTCGGAAAAAAGAAGTGAATCAATCACGACTTGAAAAAATTATTAGTCATTATAGAGATAAAATATTTTAAATATATGGATGAATTGTTTTGAATTAAGATTAGACGGATTATCAAAATAATAGACACAAATTTTGTAGGTAATATGGCTAACAAATGAATTAAACGTAATTATTCAATTGTGAGAGAAACCATATTCTGTTATACTAATTTCCCGTCTGATTCATCATATATTGCATTAGTTTTTATGGTTTAAATTTCTGCAATATTATTCTATTAAATAAATAATGGTCTGGTATTAATGGTCACGAATTATATTTTTGTTACAGGCGGTGTCGTTTCTTCTTTAGGTAAAGGCATTGCCGCAGCATCATTAGCTGCAATTTTAGAAGCCCGCAATTTAAAAGTCACCATGTTAAAACTTGATCCCTATATTAATGTCGATCCGGGCACGATGAGCCCTATTCAACATGGTGAAGTTTTTGTAACGGAAGATGGGGCAGAAACGGATCTTGATTTAGGTCATTATGAGCGTTTTATCCGCACTAAAATGACTCGCAAAAATAACTTTACAACAGGTCGTATCTATTCCGACGTATTACGTAAAGAACGTCGTGGAGATTATTTAGGCGCGACTGTTCAAGTTATTCCTCATATTACCAATGAGATTAAATCTCGTGTTATTGCTGGCGCAAAAGGGTTTGATGTTGCCATTGTCGAAATCGGTGGCACTGTTGGGGATATTGAATCTCTCCCATTTTTAGAAGCTATCCGTCAATTGGCGGTAGATGTGGGTCGTGAACATACCTTATTTATGCATTTAACTCTAGTGCCGTATTTAGCATCTGCAGGCGAAGTCAAAACTAAACCTACTCAACACTCTGTTAAAGAGTTGCTATCTATTGGTATTCAACCTGATGTGCTTATTTGTCGTTCTGATCGCATCATTCCAGCTAACGAGCGGGCGAAAATTGCTTTGTTTTGTAATGTAGCCGAACGTGCGGTTATTTCGTTAAAAGATGTCGATTCAATTTATAAAATTCCAGCTCTTTTAAAATCACAAAACTTAGATACTTTTGTCTGCAATCGATTCCATCTTGATTGTGTTGAGGCAGATCTTTCCGAGTGGGAACAAGTGATTTATGAAGAAGCTAATCCTGTTGGTGAAGTCACAATCGGTATGGTAGGTAAATATACTGAATTACCTGATGCGTATAAATCTGTTAACGAAGCATTAAAACATGGTGGTTTAAAAAACCGTTTAACAGTTCATATTCGTTACATTGATTCAGAAGATCTTGAATCACGTGGTACGGATTTACTTGCAGGCTTAGATGCGATTTTAATTCCTGGTGGATTTGGCTATCGTGGTGTTGAAGGTAAAATCATTGCTGCACGCTATGCACGTGAGAACAAAATACCTTATTTAGGTATTTGCTTAGGAATGCAAGTCGCCATGATTGAGTATGCCCGTAATGTTGCTGGAATTAAAGATGCAAATTCTACAGAGTTTGTTAAAGATTGCGCGAATCCAATTATTGCGTTAATCACTGAGTGGAGTGATGAATCGGGTAATGTGGTGCAACGTAATGAAAATAGTGATTTAGGTGGTACTATGCGCCTTGGTTCTCAAATATGTCATTTAGAACCAGACTCATTAGTGTTTGATATGTATCAAAAAGAGTCAATTACTGAGCGTCACCGTCATCGTTATGAAGTAAATAATAATTTATTACCTGAAATTGTAAAAGCAGGATTAAAAGTAACCGGACTTTCAACTGATAAAAAATTAGTCGAGATTATCGAGGTTCCTGATCACCCATGGTTTGTTGCTTGTCAATTCCATCCGGAATTTACCTCGACACCACGAGATGGGCATCCACTGTTTAGTAGTTTTATAAAAGCTGCCAAGGAGTATCAGCAGTTACAACAAAAATAGTTTCAAAGTTTTACATTTGTAATATATCTGTCATATAGAGGAAAATAACATGGCAAAAATCGTTAAAGTACATGGTCGTGAAGTCATCGACTCTCGTGGGAACCCAACAGTTGAAGCTGAAGTTCATTTAGAAGGTGGTTTTGTTGGTCTAGCAATCGTTCCATCTGGTGCATCAACTGGTTCACGTGAAGCGTTAGAACTTCGTGATGGTGACAAATCTCGCTTTTTAGGAAAAGGTGTTTTAAAAGCTGTTGAAAACGTAAATGGCCCAATTGCGAAAGCAGTTGTTGGTAAAGATGCGTTAGACCAAGCTGCTATCGACCAAATCATGCTTGATTTAGATGGAACTGATTTTAAATCAAACTTAGGTGCAAACTCAATTCTTGCAGTATCTTTAGCTAATGCTAAAGCAGCAGCAGCAGCAAAAGGTGTACCACTATATCAACATATTGCTGATTTGAATGGTACGCCAGGTCAATACTCTATGCCGTTACCAATGATGAACATTATCAATGGTGGTGAACATGCTGATAATAACATCGATTTGCAAGAATTTATGATCCAACCAGTTGGCGCAAAAACGGTACGTGAAGCAATCCGTATGGGTTCTGAAGTATTCCATAACTTAGCGAAAGTTTTACATGCTAAAGGTATGAATACAGCTGTAGGTGATGAAGGTGGTTTTGCTCCTAATTTAGATTCAAATGCAGAAGCATTAGCTTGTATTAAAGAAGCTGTTGAAAAAGCGGGTTATGTATTAGGTAAAGATATTACTTTAGCGATGGACTGTGCTGCTTCAGAATTCTATAACAAAGAAACAGGTAAATATGTATTAAAAGGTGAAGGTAATAAAGAGTTTACTGCTCAAGAATTTACTCACTATTTAGAAGGTTTAACTGAACAATATCCTATCGTATCAATCGAAGATGGTTTAGATGAAAGCGATTGGGACGGTTGGGCATACCAAACTAAAGCATTAGGTCACAAAATCCAATTAGTGGGTGACGATCTTTTTGTAACTAACACCAAAATCTTCAAACAAGGTATTGAAAAAGGCATTGCTAACTCAATCCTAGTTAAAGTTAACCAAATCGGTACATTAACTGAATCTATCGCAGCGGTTAAAATGGCGAAAGATGCAGGTTATACTGCTGTTATCTCTCACCGCAGTGGTGAAACTGAAGATTCAACTATCGCTGATTTAGCTGTTGGTTTAGCTGCTGGTCAAATCAAAACTGGTTCAATGAGCCGTTCTGATCGTGTTGCTAAATACAACCAATTAATCCGTATTGAAGAAGCATTAGGTGCTAAAGCTCCATTCAACGGACTTAAAGAAGTGAAAGGACAATAATTTAGTTTATAAAAACTGAATAATTGTTCAACTAAAAAACGGTGACCAGTTCACCGTTTTTTATTTTCTCGCTTTTCTTATGGAATACGATGACAAAGGTTGCGTTGATTTATGTTGTATTGTACTCTTAATATTTGGTATTTATAACTAATCTTTGATATCTATTGATATTTTATAATTTAGCCTTATATAAATTCTTTATCAATTAACTAACTCAATTTTATATTTTCTGCTTATGAATAATATTACGAATATGTCCCAGCCAAAAAGCAAATGGCAACTTTTTAACTGGCTTTGTACCGGTAAACTTCCGCTAAATGAACTTTGGCTCAATCCGACTTATCGTTATAAATTTTTTTTTAGAACCCTATTTTTAAGTCCCATTACACTAAAATGGTTGGATAAATTAAGACAATATCCACTGATTGGCTACTATTTTTCTTGCCAAACTAATTTACCGTGTAAATTACAAAGACCCTATTTATCGTCATGTTTATCGCAACATGAACGTTATGCTGCTTTAGCGTGTCATTATGATTTTTTAGCGAATCAACCTGATAGCATGACTAAGGCTTTTTATGATCCAACTAAACCTTTTATATTGGCTAATCTTACCGTCAAAAATGAAGCTAATATTCAAATAGCTATTCAAGCCCGTAACAAGTTTGCTCGGGAAGGTGAAATAAGCCTTTATTTTTATGATAATGACGGTATTGATTTAGCAACATTAACTTTTTCAATCATTCAATATCAACAAAAAACAACATTATTTATTGCAGGGTTGCAAGGTACGGGTCACCACGAAGCCCGTGTTCGTGTGCAAAAGGCTACCAAACAGTGTTATGGTTTATTTCCTAAACGAGTCGTCGTTGAGGCTGCATTAATCATTGCTAATCATTTTCAGTTAGAGCAAATTGTCGCAGTTGGAAATAAAACCCATGTTTATAACAACTGGCGTTATAATAGTCGACAAGAACGAATTTTATCGGATTATGATGATTTTTGGTTAACGATTGATGGAAAACAGGATTCTCGTGAACTATTTATCTTACCTACTGAGATTAGTCGAAAATCATTAGAAGATATAGCGAGTAAGAAACGTTCAGAATATCGAAATCGTTATGCTTTATTAGATCAACTTAAATTAAATATTGAAACACAATTAGCATCATTAACATAATAAAACTAATAATTATTAAAGTGGTTTGGCACTAAATTATTAAAATTGATTACAATCGATATTCAACTTGTTGTTTATCGATTTTTTTAATCAATACGAATAAAAATAAACGTTAAAAATTAATTAGTAGGGAATAAAATATGTATTTTGGTATTCTAATAGCACTTGTGCCTTTGTGCATTGGTTATTTAATTAAATGCAAACAAGAAAAATGGATAGCTAAAATTAACCAAATTTTAAGTTGGATGGTTTATTTTATTCTTTTTATTATGGGTGCTGAGCTTGCTCATTTAGATAACCTAGCGACTAATTTGCAAAACATTCTATTTTATACCGCCATTATTTTTATCTGTACTTTTGGCGGTAATTTTATTTTTTTAATGTTGTTTGACCTGTTTCTACCTTGGAAAATTTCAAGTGCCAATCAAACATTTGGTTCACGCGTAAAAATGATTTTAGAATCATTGCGTGTCTTTATTGCACTCGTTTTGGGGTTTGTAGTCGGACTTTTTCCATTGTTTGTATGGCAATATACCGAAAACATTATTCAGGTTGTATTAGTTTTTTTACTCTTGTTAATTGGTATTCAATTAAGAAGTAATAATATTTCGCTTAAACAAATTTTACTGAACAAAGTCGGTATTGCAACAACGCTAATTGTCATCATAAGCACTTTTATTGGTGGAATAGTTGCTGCTTTGCTATTAGGTCTACCTTTGCGTATAGGGTTAGGTATGTCATCTGGATTTGGTTGGTATTCTTTGTCAGGTATTTTAATGACTGAAGCGCATGGTGCAATTATTGGCAGTGCTACATTTTTAAATGATATATTACGTGAACTTTTTGCCATTATACTCATTCCAACATTAATAAAACGCTATAAATTAACAACATTGGGGTTATGTGGTGCAACGTCTATGGATTTTACTTTACCTATGTTACAAAAAGGAGCTGGAATAATGATAGTGCCAGCTGCTATCGTGCAAGGTTTTTTGCTTACGTTGCTAATGCCAATATTTATGACGTTATTTAATTACGGATGATAGATTATCCATTATTTTAATCAAAAATCGTATATTGATGAATTGAAAATGATATGCAAAAGTTAATGGTAAAATGAATTGAACAAAATTACCTAGATTGCAAATTGGCAATATGATTACCTTATGTTACACTGCCAAAATCCGAATGATTTGAGTGAATTATGAATACTGGATCGATTGATTATTGTGCGATAGGTCAGCGTTTACGGGCGTATCGTATAGCGGCTTCCTTAAAAGCAGAAGACATAGCACAAAATCTTAGAATTTCAAGAGCTGCGGTTTACCGTTTAGAGAAGGGTGAAATTATCAAAATCGAAACATTAGGCCGTTTAGCGACCTTGTTAGATACATCCTTAGCGAGCTTGATTGGTATTGATACCGAATATTATTCAAGTGGTGAAGGTTTTTTTGAACGTATGCGTCAACTTGAAGAACAATCAACACATATTTATTCTCATTTTGATCCTTTTTCTTTTTTACTCACTTCACCAGATTATCTTTCTCATCTTGCTATGATGCTAGATGAATCGGGCGATTCAATTAATTTAAAAAAATATGCAACAACGTTAGCTATTTTAAAAGAACGTCAAACACAATTCTATCAATCAGCACCTAACGTCATTAATTTAATTAGTTTACGCAATGTGGAGCGTTTTTTACATATTGGTTTAGTCGGTAATTTAAATCTTTCACCGGGTAAAAAGTCCGAACGCATGCTATTAGCTCGCAAAGAAGTCTATCACTTAATTGAATTAATTGAACAACAAACTTATTCGCCAACCATTGCTATTACAGAGCATGCTATTCCATCTATTGCGTTTCAATTATTTTATCAAAATGAAGCCCCGATTTCGTTAGCGATGAGCCCGTTTCGATTAGGTGAATTACCGAATGTGACCACAGGGATTGCTTCTATTACCTCATCTCACGATGCGATTAAGCGATACCGTTTGTTATTTGATAAATTGTGGCAAAATAGTGCTAAAGATGAACAAGCCATTGAATTGTTGAAAGCAACTTTAGATAAATTTTAAAAATCTTAAAAATAGAAAGAGAACTATCATGTTATCCCTAACATTACAACCGATAAAAAGATTTAATGGTACGATAAACTTACCAGGTTCAAAAAGCGTGTCTAATCGGGCACTACTTTTGTCTGCATTAAGTCATGGTAAAACACGTTTAACAAATTTATTAGACAGCGATGATGTCCGTTATATGCTTGATGCGCTAAAAGCATTAGGTGTTACGTATCAATTATCAAATGATCGCACGATTTGTGATATTGAGGGCGTCGGCGGAAAACTACATTCATCCCATGCATTAGAGCTTTTTTTAGGGAATGCCGGTACGGCGATGCGTCCTTTAACTGCTGCGTTATGTCTTGCTGAAAATAATATTGTACTTACGGGTGAACCGCGTATGAAAGAGCGCCCGATAGGGCATTTAGTTGATGCGCTTCGTCAAGGTGGCGCTAAAATAGATTATCTTGAAAATGAAGGTTATCCACCACTCCAGATTCATGGTGGCTTTATTGGCGGAAATATTCAGGTTGATGGCTCTGTTTCAAGTCAATTTTTAACGGCGCTATTAATGGCATCCCCACTTGCTGTTAACGATACTGAAATTACTATTTTAGGGGATTTAGTTTCTAAACCGTATATTGATATCACGATCAAAATGATGGCAATCTTTGGGGTATCAGTTATCAATGATAATTATCAAAAATTTGTTATCAAAGCAAAGCAAACTTATAAGTCACCGGGTACTTATTTGGTTGAAGGGGATGCTTCATCCGCTTCATACTTTTTAGCTGCAGCGGCAATTAAAGGTGGCACTGTTCGCGTCACGGGTATTGGTAAAAAAAGCTTACAAGGTGATACCCAATTTGCTCATGTACTTGAAAAAATGGGTGCCAAAGTAACGTGGGCTGATGATTATATCGAGTGTAGCCGAGGGGAACTTAATGGTATTAATATGGATATGAATCACATCCCAGATGCTGCGATGACAATAGCAACAACAGCTTTGTTTGCCAAAGGAACCACAACCATCCGTAATATCTATAACTGGCGAGTTAAAGAAACTGACCGCTTATCTGCTATGGCAACTGAATTGCGTAAAGTAGGGGCAGAGGTTGAAGAAGGTAACGATTATATAACGATTATCCCGCCTAAATCTTTAACACATGCTGAAATAAAAACCTATAACGATCATCGTATGGCAATGTGTTTCTCATTAGTAGCATTATCCGATACGCCCGTGACTATATTAGATCCTAAATGTACAATGAAAACATTTCCTGACTATTTTGAACAATTTAAACGATTGAGTGAATACTAAATGAATACATTCGTTCCTGTTATTGCTGTTGATGGCCCTAGTGGTGTGGGGAAGGGCACGTTGTGCCAAGCGTTAGCTAATCATTTCAATTGGCATCTTTTAGATTCTGGCGCAATTTATCGAGTACTTGCGTTGTCGGCGCTCAATCATCACATTGCACTGGATGATGAACAACAATTAACTCAATTAGCATTAAATTTACCTTTAAAATTTGATACCCGTCATGGGGAAGTCAAAGTACTATTAAATAGCGTCGATGTCTCTAAAGATATTCGTACTGAAGAGACCGGGGGGGCTGCCTCTAAAGTCGCTTCGCTAAATCAAGTTCGGGCAGCATTATTGCAACGGCAAAGAGATTTCAGGCAAGCGCCGGGGTTAATTGCTGATGGGCGAGACATGGGGACAGTTGTGTTTACCGATGCACCAGTAAAAATTTTTCTGGATGCTAGTCCACACTCAAGAGCAGAAAGAAGAATGAAACAGTTGCAAGATAAGCAAAAACATGCTAAATTCGCCGAAATTTTGCAGGAGATAACTGCGCGTGATGAGCGAGATCGTAATCGAGCCGTTGCCCCATTAAAACCTGCAACAGATGCACTAATAATTGATACCACATCACTTTCTATCCAAGATGTATTTAATCAATCTATTACGTATATAAACGAAAAACTTGCGTTGTAAATTTATTTATAACGTGAACAAAGCTCCATTATAAGGACGAGTGGAGTATCATAAACAACCCCACAAGACATGATGTAATGTGGACGTTAATATTAATTTAAGTATATAAATATGACTGAATCTTTTGCTCAACTCTTTGAAGAGTCTTTAAATCAACTAGACACTCGTTCTGGTAACATGATCCGTGGTACTGTCGTTGCAATCGACAAAGATGTTGTTTTAGTTGATGCTGGTTTAAAATCTGAATCAGCAATTCCGGTAGAGCAGTTTAAAAATGCCCAAGGCGAATTAGAAGTTCAAGTTGGCGACATCGTAGATGTTGTACTTGATTCAATTGAAGATGGCTTTGGTGAAACAATTTTATCTCGTGAAAAAGCTAAACGTCATGAAGCGTGGCTTACATTAGAAAAAGCAGTTGAAGATGCTGCAACAGTTTTAGGTGTTATCAATGGTAAAGTTAAAGGTGGCTTTACGGTTGATCTTAATGGCGTTCGTGCGTTCCTTCCTGGTTCGCTTGTTGATGTACGTCCATTACGCGATACTTCTCATATTGAAAATAGAGAAATCGAATTAAAAGTTATTAAATTAGATCAAAAACGTAACAACGTTGTTGTTTCTCGTCGTGCAGTAATTGAATCTGAAAATAGCGCAGAAAGAGAACAACTTCTTGAAAATCTTCAAGAAGGTTCTGAAGTTAAAGGTATCATCAAAAATCTTACTGATTACGGTGCATTCGTTGATCTTGGTGGTGTTGATGGTTTACTTCATATCACTGATATGGCTTGGAAACGTGTTAAACACCCAAGTGAAGTGGTTGAAGTGGGGCAAGAATTACTTGTTAAAGTTCTTAAATTTGATAAAGACCGTTCACGTGTATCTCTTGGCTTAAAACAATTAGGCGAAGATCCATGGGTTTCAATTGCTAAACGTTACCCAGAAGGTACGAAAGTAACTGGTAAAGTAACTAACTTAACTGATTACGGTTGTTTCGTAGAAATTGAAACGGGCGTTGAAGGTTTAGTTCACGTTTCTGAAATGGATTGGACTAACAAAAACATTCACCCATCTAAAGTGGTTAGCTTAGGTGATGAAGTTGAAGTTATTGTTCTTGAAATTGATGAAGAACGTCGTCGTATTTCTCTTGGTCTTAAACAATGTAAACCAAACCCATGGTTACAATTTGCTGAATCACACAATAAAGGTGATAAAGTTAGTGGTAAGATCAAATCAATCACTGATTTCGGTATCTTCATCGGTTTAGATGGTGGTATTGACGGTTTAGTTCATCTTTCTGATATCTCTTGGAATATGCCAGGTGAAGAAGCAGTTAAAGCGTATAAGAAAGGTGATGACATCGAAGCGGTTGTATTACAAGTTGATGCAGAACGTGAGCGTATCTCTTTAGGTATTAAACAACTTGAAGATGATCCATTCAACAATTTTGCTTCAAACTACAAAAAAGGTACAATTATCAAAGGTAATGTAACAGCTGTTGATGCAAAAGGCGCAACAATTGAAATTGCTGATGGTATTGAAGGCTACTTAAAAGCACAAGACATTGCACGTGAACGCATTGAAGATGCGACGACTGCATTAAAAGTTGGCGATGAAGTTGAAGCTAAAATTGTTAATATCGATCGTAAAACTCGTGCGATTTCATTATCTGTACGTGCTAAAGATGAAGCTGATGAAAAAGAAGCGTTAGCTGCTGTAAATAATACTTCTACTCAAGAAGAAGCGTCATTTACAAATGCAATGGCAGAAGCATTCAAAGCTGCATCAAAAACCGAGTAAAATATATTCATTTAAAAAGTAAAGAGGGCTTGCCCTCTTTTTCTTTTGTGGTATAAAATGAATCAATTATATACTACATACATTAATTAGGAGTGACCATGAACAGATCAGATTTAGTAGAAAAAATTGTCAACTGGCGGGCACACCTTCCTGTGCAACTGGTTGATAATGCTGTAAGAGATATTATCGAACAGATCGCTTTAGCTATGGAAAGTAATGATCGTGTAGAAATACGTGGGTTTGGTAGTTTTAGTCTAAATTATCGTGCTCCACGAAAAGCGAGAAACCCAAGGACCGGCGGTAATGTTGAGGTTAAACATAAATATATTCCTCACTTTAAGCCAGGAAAAGAGTTACGTGAAAGAGTCAATAATGCTGCAAAAGCATAATTGCTAAAATCTCCAAAAAACCTTTGAATATTTTCAAAGGTTTTTTTTTGAATAGCACTTTATTTCTATTAAATCAGATAACTGTTAATAACCTTTATGCAGGTTATCCATTCTTAATTATGATGAAGAAAAATTTAATCATAATACTTATTGTTATTATTAAATCATAAATGGTAAGACTTCCATCTATCATTAAACAACGCATACTAATTTTTCGTAAAAAGAAATATAAATTGGAACTTCGATCTACTTTTTAGCGTTAATTTATTTTTTGAACTTAAAACATAATAGGCTTAGTAAATATTCAATGTAGATATTTTAAGCCTTGTCAATGCGGCATATTTGTTCATATGATTTTTTTGCCATAGCCTTTTCATTAGGGTGTTTGCCTCTAATGTTTTTGCCTAATTTACCTTCAGATGAGTATTGGTATTTTATTGCATTTTTGTTGATAATAACTGTTTTGCCTTTTTTCTCTAAATCAAAACTTCATTTAACATTTTCTGTTTTTGTATTGAGCTTTTTATGGGCTACTTCTTATGCCAAACAATACATATTGAATATTGAACCATTAATTGATCAGACCATAATCGTAAAAGCCAAAGTTGTAAGTCTTAACACTCGATGTGCTTCTAGGCAAAACGAGCCTTATAATGTGCAATTTTCGATTTTAAATATAGAGAATCATTATGTTTCAGCGCCTATTCCTATCTCGATATACTGGGATAAATCCTCTGTACCTAAATTAGGTCAAATATGGCAATTGACCATAAAAACGAAAGTTGTTCATAGCTATTTAAATCAAGGTGGATTTGATAGTCAGCGGTTTGCGATAGCAAATCGGACTTTACTAACAGCAAAATTAAAAAGTGAAAAATTATTAGATGAAAATTATGATGTTCGGCAAAATATTGCTAGTAATCTTGCAAAGTATATCGATTTATTTCCTTATCGTGGAATTTTAAAAGCACTGGCATTTGGGGATCGATCTCAATTAGAAAAGTATCAACGTACCATAATGATGCAAACTGGCGTTGCTCATTTAATGGCGATTTCTGGCATGCATATTTTATTAGTCTTTTGGATGTGTAGTTTTACCATTAAATTAAGCATGTTTTTTGTTCCTCAGCGTTTCAGTTATTGTCATACTCCTATCGTAGTTGGTTGGATGTTTGCTTTTTTTTATGCATGGTTAACAGGTTTAAATCCTCCCGCATTAAGGGCAATGTTGGCTTTATCAATATGGATTTATCTACGTTATAAAAATAGACACATAAGTTCGTGGCAAAAAATTAATCGTATTATTGCCTTAATGTTGTTATTCGATCCTTTAATGATTCTATCTGAAAGTTTCTGGTTATCTTGTTATGCTGTGGTAAGTTTAATTTTTTTATATGAGTGGATACCAATTTCAAACAGAATACAACATAAAAAAAGATGGTATTTAATTAGGTTGTTGCATTTACAGTTCGGTTTAACCGCATTATTACTACCAATACAAATTTTTGTTTTTCAGGGTATAAGCCCTGTATCCTTATTAGCAAATCTTATAGCTATTCCAATTATTTCACTATTTACCTTTCCTTCAATCTTGATAGCACTTGTTTTTAGTTGTCTTAATTACTTTCATTTATCATTATGGTTTTTGTATGTTGCAGAAATATCGCTTGAATGGTTATTTATTTGCTTAGAACTAATAAATTTCTCATGGCTTAATTTGTCATCTAATTTTTATCTATTCAGTATTATCGGATGGCTAATGATTATATCTTTACGTATTGGAATTTGGCGTCGTTTCAATATAACCCTTGTTATACTATTAATGATATTAGTTACGCCATTTTTCAAACAGCAGAATTATAAATGGCGATTAGATATGCTAGATGTAGGGCATGGATTAGCCGTTGTTATTCATGATGGTAAATCAGCTATATTATATGATACTGGAGCTAAATGGGAAAAAAGTTCCGCTGTTGAGCGTATCATTATACCTTTTTTAATTTGGCATGATTTAGAGGTAAAAGGCATTATCATTAGTCACCAACACAATGATCATATTGGCGGATTAACTATTCTTCAACATCTTTACCCAAAAGCTTGGTTAATGAGTTCTTCAACCACACTCAGAAACAATTTTTATTGTAAAGCTGGCAACAAATTAAACTGGAATAATCTGACTTTTGAAGTATTATGGCCTAATAAGTTAGTAAATTATGCACAAAATGAAGATTCATGCGTAATAAAAGTTTATGATAATAATTTTTCTGTATTATTAACAGGTGATCTAGAACGAAAACAAGAATATCAATTAGTAGAAAAATATGCACAAGACCTTGCATCAACTATTTTACAAACTCCTCACCATGGTAGTAACACTTCATCAAGCTATGCTTTTTTAAATTATGTTAATCCAGCAATCTCATTAGCTTCAACTTCTCGCTATAACGCCTGGCATTTACCTTCAAATAAAGTCATACAACGTTATCAGGATCTACAATTAGATTATCGTGTTACGGCAAAATCAGGTCAAATAAGTTTATTTTTTCATGGAAATCGATGGGAGTTAAAGACTATAAGGAGTGAAATAAACCCAAGATGGTATCACAACTGGATAGGGCGTTTACCAAATTATAATTAAATAAATTATTACAATAATAATTTTAAAATACATTATAAATTTTGCTTGGTCTGTAGAAGTCATCTTATATATTTATAAGACAATTTGATAGATCACAAGTAATAATACTTACACTATTCATTTCTAATATATCTCAATATGCTTTAATGATATAAAAAATATATTAAATAATTTACAAAAAGTATGAGTATAATTTTTTTAATTTGAGTTTGTAACTTTTATGTAAATTTATTCTTTTTAAATATCAAATTTAAAAGAAATATAATCAATGAATATATAAAAATATATCTTCATGAATAATTGAATGAATTTCTTTGTTTGTCGATTTTGTGATTTTTTATAAGAAAAAATCTAACATTAGTCCAAATGCTACTAATTCTTGTTGTAAACTGGCTTTTTTAAAGCTAACTCATTATAAATAAAAACTAATTAGAAATTTTTTTTACAAAAAAGGTTTCATTTTTTATGAATCGATAATAGAATAGTCAAGGCATCATTTTTTGTAAAAAAAGATTGATGAATATAAATTATTTATAAAGAATTAGAAAATTTTTAAAGCAAAACTAAATTATAATTGATTTTCTAATTTAGTTTAAGGATGGATAAAGTGAAGTTGAATTCAGTTAAACGATCGATAAGTTTGATCTTTTTTATTCTTTTTGCAATTGTAATGGCTTTTACAATTTTTCACGATTTGCTTTTAGAGACGATTGGGCACAATCCGATAATTAACTCAGTTATTGTTTCAATGCAAATTATTGGTGTAATTTATGTCTTTTATGTCTGTATTTCTCTAGTAATGAGCATTAACAGTTGGAATAATTTTACCTCTTTAAAATCTAATGATGTTGAAGCTCTTGATAAGTACCAATTTTCAGGGGCTCTTAAAGGTTTAAGAGGTCGAGTTTCTGATTTAGTGCTAGCTGGACCGGAAATTCGGAGTTCTATTTTAGATGAACTAAAAGACAAATTTTCGCATCGTGTATCTGGGGCTGATTATTTATCAGGATTACTTGTCGGGCTTGGTTTATTAGGTACCTTTTTGGGCTTGATAATGACAATGGGCAGTATCACTGAGGCGATGATGAACCTCAAAAATAATGCGAACGATATTGGTAAATTACTAGATAGTATTAGTGGTCCATTGAGCGGTATGTCGCAAGCGTTTTCAGCTTCGTTTTTGGGGTTGATGGGCTCTTTAGTGATGGGTTTATTAGCACATCTTTTAAGTTCTATCGTAGATAATGTTTATCACTCAGTCGACGATTGGGTAAAAAAACACGCTGAAGATCAAGTGTCCGGATTTGGTGGAGCAGAGGGGGCTACAGGTTCATATTCTGGTTCAACAGGCGTACTAGGATCGGGATCACACGGTGGAAGTATTAACGCTGCAATATTAGATGCATTTAATCAATTTCTTGCTTCTATGAATGAACAACAACCTATATTACGTAGTATTAAATCAGAACTTGAAACGGCAAACAATGCATTAAATGTCATTGATCAGCACACAGTTAAAATTGCACAAAACCAAATACAGACAATTGATGCAATTGATAGTGTTCATGTCTCAACAGAACAAAATCGTACAGCCTTAGTAGAAGCTATTGGAGGTATGAATGCTGATCGTCTGCAAATTGTGACGTCTTTTGACGAAGTGTCAGAGACATTATCTGTCTTACAATCAGAAATACGTGGTGTTCGCCAGCAGTTGTTAACCATTGAATCTGTTGCTCGTACCAAAACAAGTGATTCAGAAGCTGTTGTAAAAGCAATAAGACAACAAAATGAAGCTTTGATTGAGTGTGTCGGTCAAATGACCTCAATAAAGGCATCGATTCAATCATAAGTTAATACTTATTGTTTTGGTTTAGTTAACTCTATTTTCAAATTAACAGAATAGAGTTAACCATGTTTAATTGTTATTAGTTATATGGATTGTTGTTGTGAAAAATAAAATTATTGTATTAAGTGTGCTTTCATCTCTTATGATCGGTTGTACTGTTAAACATAAACAGCATAACACTCAGGAAACGTATGAAGAGAATGAAATTATTTTGTTGTCTGAAAAACAAGTCCCAAATACCTTACAAGAAGATTTCAACATTTCAGCGAAAGGTTTATCTTTACAAGAAGCTATTGAACTAGCTCAATATTATTCACTCCGTACCGTTTCAGCCAATTCTAAATTACAAGAAGCCGATGCGCGTATCCAAGAAGTCAGTGCGACTTATTATCCTAAAGTTAATGTATTAGCAAAAACTCGAGATAAAGCCTTTGATAGAATGAAATCAGTTTCTCGTTCGAATGATGAATATGCACAGGCTCAAGTTTCTTTACAATATAACTTACTCGATTTTGGACGAACACGTTATGGTGTTGATAGTGCGACACAACTTCGTGAATCAGCTAAATACACGGCTGAATTTGAAAAAAGTAAAGTAACATTTAATGTTGTTAAAGCTTATTTTAATATACGTCGTTACACGCAACAAAAAGGTTATGCACAAGATTATATCAAACAGATGTCTGATCTTGTAAATACTATTGGTGTTCGTGTTTCAGGGGGGCTTTCTCCACAATCAGAATTAATTAGAGCTAAATTAGCATTAACCAATGCTCAAAATGCTGCTAAATCAATTGAACTACAACTAAAAAAATCAATTCAAGAACTTAATACATTATTAGGTCGATCTGTACCAACCCAAAGTGTCAAATTAAAAGAAATTTTTATTAATAGTCACGAATTTAATGATGTTTTAGCTGATGTTTTAGCAAATAATCCTGATATTAAATCTTCAGAGTTTCAATTAAACAGTTCTCGCTCAGAAGTAGAAGTTGCCAAAAGTGCACGTTATCCATCGGTTGATGCTGTAGGTTCATATACAAAACCTTTCCAACATCCAGATGATAAAGACGGTAACTTTATTGGTGGAAAAGTCTCATTACAAGTAAGTATGCCTATCTTCGACGGTGGAGTTAATACCTCTAAAATCAATCAGGCTTCGGCTCGTTACAATTATAGTATGGCATCTTATAACCAACTTGTTCGAGACATTAAAGAAGTTTCAAACAATTTGGTAGAAGATGCGCTCAACGCCACTGATACATATAAAATACAGTTTAAAGCAGAAAAAGATGCGAGTAAAACACGTAAATTATATATGGATGAGTTTCGTTTAGGTCAACGTACTTTGAATGATTTGTTAACTGTTGAAACAGACTATTTCAGTGCTAAAGTCAGTAAATCTTCTGCATTGTATGATTACTATCTTTCAGCATTAGGTTTGTATCTTTTAGCTGATCAGCTTGATAATGGAATGTCAAGACTAAGCTTAAAATAACAGAAAAGGTATTGTTTTATGAAATCGAATTCTCATTTCTGGCCGGCATATGTAGATATGATGACAGTATTGTTACTAGTATATCTTCTAGTAACTTTAATTTTTCAAATATTGTTAATCATTGCTCAACAAAATGCTGGTGTTAAATTACGTGACCGTAACCAAGTAGTTACCGTTCACTATAAAATTGATGAAAATGTTGATCCAAATGAATTACGTTTGGCATTTGATAATAATAAAAATGCAAACTATTTAGATTCTAAAAATGAGGAAAAATTATCTGAATGGATGGAAATTCATAAGGATGAAATAGAGCAAAAAGGTGCGGTTGTTTTCTCAACAACTATTTCTTCAAAAGATGAACAAACAGGTAATGATTTAAAGCTTCAGTTTGAGCGTAATATGCATTTGTTGGGATTGATACAAGATAAAGTTTCATTGGGTAAAATCAAGATCGAAAATGCTTCTGTAAATAAAAGTGATGTTGCGTTTGTGTCTATTCGCATCTTAAAAGCAGGTGAGTTACAAGAAGACCAAAATTCAACTAAAGCTAAAGAATCAGAGTCATTGCCGTCAAATGGAAGTGGTTCAACTACTTTACCACAGCCACAATTTAATAGTATTGAAGATCAACAACCTTTATTAGCAGATTAAAGGATTTTTGGAACTAAAATGAAAGATAAAATTCTAATTTTAGAAAAATTAGTTAACAACTTTCGAGAAAAAATTAACAAAAAAACAATTGTTAATATTCTTCCAAAACGAATTGTTGATAGTAAGCTAATGAACTACCTGCCGACTGGAATGGCAGGTAGAACATTAGTTATCATCATTTTATTTCTAATTTGGATTTCGTTATTTAAAGTTGATGTATTAGTAAAAGGTGTTGGCGTTATTCGTGTTGAAAGTCGAAATGTCACTTTACAACACCCTGAAGGTGGCGTAATACAACAACTCTTAGTACATGAAGGGCAGCATGTAACTAAAGGACAATTAATTGCTATTGTTGATAATAGTTATGTTAATGAAAGTTTTGCCAAAAATGAAATTGAACGTAAAGCATTATTGGTCAGAATAGAACGGCTTAATGCAGAATTAAGTAATGAAAAATTTGAACCTAAATTTACAGGTGAAAAATCATTAGATGAAATTATAACAAGTGAATTAAATTTATTTGATTCAAGATCAGTTGCTTTACGGGCGCAAAAACAAGTCATTAATGCTCAAGTAGAACAAAAGAAAGCTCAAATTTTAGAACTCGTAACTAAAATTGATGACCTTAGCAAACAAGCAGAGTTGACTAAACAGGAAGTTCAACTTTACAAAAACATGGTAGCTAGAGGGGCAGCAGCACAAGGAACATTGCTTCAGAAAAAACTTGAAAATCAGCAAATTCAAACAACACTTAATGAATCAAGATTAAGAGTGCCACGATTAAATAGTGAACTTTCAGAATATGAAGCAAGGTATGAACAGATTCAAGCCGATTTTATATCTGATGTTCAAAAACAATTAACTCAAGTGAATATCAATTTAAGCGATGTTGATAACTCACGAACGCATAGCGAAGGGCGACGAGAAAATTCAAAAATTGTTAGTCCTGCTGATGGCGTTATTCAGCGCCTGTTTGTTGCTCATACAGGCGCAGTTATTCGAGCTGGGGGAGAAGTTGTTGAAATAGCACCTTCAGAAGTCCCTTTAATTGCCGAAGTAAAAGTAAGACCAGAAGATAGGGATCGTATTTGGGAAAAAATGGTTGCAAGATTGCATATCAGTGCTTTTGATGTTTCATATGCAAACACCTTAGAAGGAAAAGTATCTGTTATAAGCGCAGATGCTGTTTCAGACGAGAACTTAGGTCGATATTATCTTGTTAGTATTGAAGTTCCTTCTGAGAAATATAATGTAACAATGTATCCAGGTATGAGTGTCGATGCATATTTGCTGACTGGAAAAAGGACATTGCTTGAATACTTTTTAAAACCTTTATTATCAAACAGTTCGCTTATTTTTTCAGAACCTTAACGTATTAAATTAAATGAATGGAAAGAAAATAGATGTCATATAATTATTTACCAAAGCCTACATCTCCAGAAAAGGCAGTTGTACCTGTAACTTATTCGGATAATTATGTACCAGTAAATTATAAAGATGTTAAATTATTAATTAATGGAAGTGATTTAATTATTCAATCAGGTGAGGACAAATTAATATTACCTCTAGCGGCAAAATTAGCATCAATGGACCCAAATATATTTACATTTACATTTCAGGATGGGGTGACGATAAATGCTAGTGAACTGATATCAAAATCTCAATTGATCAGTAATATGCCTAAATTAATCGAAAATAATGAATCCGATAATAGTCAGAAAACGGAATTAAAAGGGCAAGATGCTGATGAAATAATTGAACCGGTCGCTAAGGATGCAGTCGAAATTATTATTGTTGAAGATCTTGATAGTAAATTGCAAAAAAATGAGCAAAGTATGCAAGATCTTGAGAAATATATCTCAAAGCAATCAGCTTCTTCATCAAGAGATTCCGATATTGATACAGCAGAATATGTTTCCCAAATTTCGGCTTCTGATACGGCTGAAACATCAAAAGAAACATTTATAGATGAAGCGCATATAGTTGATGAAATACAAATAACGGATAATGACGATTCAGAAAATCCGAGCGAAGTTAACATACCTTCAATTACGTTATTACAAATCAAAAGCGTTGTTGATCAAAATACTAAAACATGGATTAGTGGTACAGGTAATGAAGAATCCACAACTTCAGGTGATTTTCGTTCACAATACGAAAATGTTCTCATTGATTTATCGGCTGAAACAGCAGATTGGACTATCTATGCTAATAATACTCAAATGATTCCTGCTGGACAAATAGGTCGAATTGTTGAAGTTACTGATGCCATGAGTGTAACATCCGTGACAGGTCAACTTAGTAATATGACAGTCATTACAGCTGATTCAGCATTAGGTAAACAATATGGTTTAAAAGCAAATCAATTCATGATCCTTTATCCTGAAGGCTCAAAAACTAGTTTCACGCTTTCATATAGTTATATTGATAATGATGGTCAAACCGTTACCGATAATGCAACTTTTGATGTTGTTAATAACCCTGCGGTGATATTTGATAGTACAGGGCATGTTCAACTAGCATCCTCAAAAAATAATGTGGATATTGTCGCAGGAAGTGGTGATGACACTATTTTCGCAGGTAATCAAAATGGACATTACAATGGTGGAGCGGGTACAAATACTGTTAACTACAGTGAACTTGATGAATCATTAACAATAGATCTAAATAATGGCAAAACAACTTCTGATCATACTCATCATACTTTAGAAAACATTCAAAATGTGGTTGGAAGTAATAATGGCGATATAATCATTGGTCATCAAACGGTAAGTAATAATATTGTCGGTGGTGATGGTGATGATAAGATCATGACTGGTGGTGGCAACAATATGATTGATGGCGGGGAAGGTCTAAATACAATCAGTTATGAAACAGCTGCTAGTGGTGTTCATGTTGATTTATCGAATAATGTTGCTTCTGACAATGGTAATGGTGGTAAAGATTCAATCAAAAATATACAGAATATCATCGGAAGTGCTTACGATGATGTATTAATTGGTGACGATCAAGATAATATCATAAATGGTGGTGAGGGTGATGATATTTTATCAGGGATGGGCGGAAATAATATTCTCAATGGTGGAGAAGGAAACAATACTGCTGACTACTCTCAAGCTGCTTCTGGTATCAATGTAGATTTAATACAATCTCAAAATCAAGTTATTAAAAATGGTTTTGGCGGCCAAGATACACTCATTAATATTCAAAAAATTGTTGGAAGTGATCATAATGATAATTTCCGCACCGGAGTTGGTACGACTCATATAGATGGTGGCGCTGGTGATGATCGCTTTTTAATTGGCGGTAACGAAGCGAGTATTACCTTTATACATGGAAATAGTGGCAATAACACTTACTATGCAGGTGCAGGGTTTAATAACTATATTGGTGGTACAGGTCATGACACGGTTGATTACCGATTGGCTTCAAGTAGTGTCAATATTGATTTTGAAAAAAATGTTGTTTATGACAATGGATTTGCGGGCATTGATGTCTTCAAAAATATCGATAAAGTCGTGGGAACCAAATTTGATGACTATTTTGTTTTAGGCAATGGTGATCATGAGGTTGATGGTGGCTTAGGTAATAATATTTTTATAGCTGGATCAGGCAATAATAAAATCAATGGTGGCAGCCAAGGAATGGGTTATGTCAACACAGTCGATTATAGTAATGCTGGTTCTGGTTTAGACATGGATCTGGTTTCAGGGAATGTTGCTAATAATGGTTTTGGTGGACAAGATAATCTAACAAATATACAAAAAATTATTGCTTCGGATTTTGATGATGTGATTTACAGTAGTGGTAATGATTTAAGTATTTTTGCTGGTGCAGGAGATGATATTGTCTATGGAAATGATGGCAATGATACTATTGATGGCGGTTCTGGAAATAACACACTAAGATATGACAAACTTCAAGATGGTGTGAAAATTGATTTAAGTACAGGTCAGGTTTCAAAAGCGTCAGGCGTAGATCAGTTTACCAATTTCAACAACTTTGTTGGCTCTAATTACAATGATACTTTTATTGCCGCAGCTGGTAATCAAATAATTGATGGTGGTGCAGGACACGATATCATTAGCTATAAAGGTATTGCTGGGAAAATGATTGCTCACCTCGATGAAAATAAAATTTATGATGGCGTACAAGACAGAGAACTCTTTCAACATACCATCAAGAATATAGACGAAGTTCATTTTTCAAATGCATGGGGAAATCAAGGTTTCACTAATAAACAAGGAAATACTAAATTTGTTGGTGGATCATCTGATGACTTTTTCTATGTACTAGGTGGTAGTAATGAACTAATTGGCGGCGGCGGTTTTGATACCGTAAGTTATCAGCACTCAAATACAGGAAAAGGTATCGTTGCTGATCTCGATCGAAATGGATCCGGTACTGTTACTCAAAATAGTTATGATAATGTCGATCATCTGCAAAATATTGGAGTTATTATCGGTACTCAATATGATGATAAGATTAAATCAGGTGGTGAAATTAGAGGGATGACTGGTAATGACACCATTGAAGGTGTTGGTAATGCCATGGTTAGTTATGTTGGCGTATCTAAAGTAGATGTTGATCTTGAAAAAGGTACAGCGTTGAAAACTAATGGTACAGATAAATTAATTAACATTAATAATGTTAAAGTTGGCTCAGGTGATAGTATTGTTCATGGAAATGCAAATAATAATAATATTATCGGCCAAGGTGGTAATGATACTTTTTATGCTAGTGCTGGCAATGATTCTTATGATGGTGGGAATGGTTACGACACGTTGATTTATAATCAGTTGAAAAGTAATACAACGATTAACATGGATCTGACCACAAATAAAATTACTAAAAGTGGTGGATTGGGTACTGACACTGTAAAAAATGTTGAAAAAATCATAGCGACGAAAGGTAATGATCTCTTCAAAATTTCTTCGTTAAATGATTTGAATAACTATCGTTCAATTGATGGTGGAGATGGTTTTGATGTTGTTCAAAAATCAGGTAAATCAAGTTATTTCTTCTTTGGTTCATCTTCTATTTTCAAACATATTGAACGTTTTGAATTCAATGATAAAGCGTCTGATAACATTTCTGTGGATTTATCATCAATTTTTGATGTCATGGATCAAAACAGAATTGAGTTTGTTCTAGATAGTAATGACAACTTAGCAGTGATAAATTCTTCATCATGGTCTCATAGCGTGAATGGTTCGACAGAAACCTGGACTGATGGCACACATGAATTAGTAGTTAATCGAGTTTAAACAATTATAAGAAATGAGATAAATTTATGAGTAACGCGAATAAAGCATTAACACCGATGGCTTCAGCACCATCAATTATTCCATTCACCTATGAAGACAATAAAATTGATGCATCATGGGAAACCGAAAATATAACTTTATCGATTAAAGGTCCTGATTTAATCATTGCCACAGGCGATGGGCGTAAATTAATTTTAACTATGGGCGCTGAATTAGCATCGCTCCACCAAGGGTTGCTTTCACTTTCCTTTAAAGATGGTAAAAAATTAGATTCATATGAAATTTTGAGTTTAGCTCGTGTTGACGGTGTTGCTCCAAATGTGATTGAAACAAATAATCCTGATTCAATGCAAGTCAAAGATGAGGATACTCAAAAACAAGAAATTGAAGAGACAACAGTCGATGTCACTACAAATATGACAGATAATTTCATTATTATCGATAGTAGTGGTGGTGCTGAAATGTCTACCAGCGAAGCCGAATCATCTTTGGATGATATGATGAATATGGATATGGAGATGTCACTTAGTAAGCTTAAATCTCCTAATTCATCGATTGTTCTTAAAAAAACATCCACATCAAGTTCAGACTCTTCAAAGCATGACTCAACTATTGATGGTGAAGTACCAATTGTTGAAAGTAAACCGCCTGCAGATGTTGTTCCTGAAGTACCAAAAGTTAAGCTATTTCAATGGGAAGGTTTAATTAACAGTGCTGAACATAAATATGATGTCGGTAGTGGTAACCTCGATGCCAGAACAGAGGCTGGTGCAAATGAGCAATATGCTACAACAATTGTTGATCTTTCTAATGAAAGTGCTGATTGGACTATCAACGTTCCAAACCAAAATTGGATCCCTGAAGGTAAGATTCTTCGTGTTGTTTCTTTTGATGATATTCAATCAATTTCAAGTTTTAGTGATTTACCTCCGGAATATGAAATTATTCAGGGGGGTACGGCGCTTGGAGATAAATATGGTTTAGCTCCTAATGAAATCATTATTTTATATCCTCAAGATCAGATAAGTAAGTTTGCTGTTAATATCACGTATAAAGATACAAATGGTGTGACAAAAACAGAAACTTTCAACTTTTCGGTTGTAGACTCTCCATCGTCTGTTGTTGATTTGGAAGGAAACATACTGTTAGCCACTAAGCCTAATAATGTTCATGTCATAGGCGGAGCTGGAGATGATACAATCATCGCTGGAAAAACCAAAGATATTTATGATGGTGGGGAAGGGATTAATACAGTTGATTACACTAAAGTTGAAGGTAACTTAGTTGTTGATTTAAATACTGGTATCATTTCAGGTGCCGTTGATCAACAACTTAAAAATATCCAAAATATTTTAGGTAATGATGGTGATAATACTTATATCGGTAGTCTCACTGAAAGCAATAAATTAATAGGTGGTGCTGGTGACGATACGTTTTTTGTCGGAGGCGGTTTGTCTAATCACATAGATGGACAAGGTGGTACCAATACTATTAGTTATGAAACTGTTAAAAATGGTGTAGAAGTCGATTTAACCCAAGGAATAGCTACTGATGCTTTAGGAAGAAACGATACCATTAAAAATATTAATAATATTACTGGTACACAATTTGATGATGTTTTGATCGGTGATAGTAACGACAATGTCATTATTGGGAATGGCGGTAATGATATTCTAATGGGTATGGGTGGTAATAATACTTTAATTGGTGGTAACGGTGGAAATACCACTGCTAGTTATGAAAAAGCAATCCAAGGTATTAAAGTAGATCTAGCCAATGCAACAGAACAAGTTGTTGAAAATGGATTTGGTGGTAAAGACACATTAAAAAGAGTACAAACGATTAGAGGTAGTCAATTTGATGATGTTTTCACTACAGCAAAAGGTAGTATCACTATCTACGGTGGTGATGGTAATGATATTTTTAATATCCAAGGTGATGCCACAAGCCGAGCGGTAATTTATGGTGAATCAGGTGATAATCTTTATATTGCAGGGCAAGGTTATAACTCTTTCATTGGCGGAACAGGTAACGATACTGTTGATTACCATCTTGCTACTTCAGGCATTGATGTAAATTTAAAAACACGTCGAGCTTATTCCAATGGTTTCGGAGGATCAGATCAGTTAACAGATATAAATGGAATTATTGGAACGGATTTTGATGACCGTATAGAGTTAACGGATGATACCAATTATAAAATTAGTTCAGGAGCCGGAAACGATTATATCATCGTTGGTAAAGGTGGAATGGATAATTTTTATGATGGTGGAACTGGTGTTGATACTATAGATTATAGTAACGTACAAAACGGTATTGAAATAAGCTTAAAAGACCAAAAAGCAGTAAAAAATGGTACCAAAGATGTAAATAATATTGATGGTCAAGATGCTGTAATAAATTTTAACAATATTGTTGGTTCAGCATTTGATGATATTATCGAAGGTAGTGATGAAGATAACATCATTGATATTGGTGGCGGAACAAATAACGTCATTTATGGTACGCTTGGTTCTGATCAAATTATTGCTAAAGGGAAAGGAACAAATACGCTAGACTATAGCCGTTATTCTGCTGTTTCGCAGGGTTCTGGCATTGAAATAAATGCAACTGCAGGAACGGTATTAAAAAATGTAAATGGAGATGACTATCAGGATACTTTTACAAGTAACGGATTTAGCAAATTTGTAGGTACTGATTATGATGACACATTTATCATCAATAAAAATACAACGTTTGTTGATGGTAAAGATGGGATTAACACCCTTGTTTTAGATGAAACGATGAAAGAATCGTATACTATTGATTTAGAAAATAATCGTCTTACTTGGGGTAATTCTTCTGCTGAAATACATAACATTAATAATGTTACCTCAAAAGAGGCTGCTATACATTTTTATGGAAACGAGTCTAAAGATAATATCGTTATTGCTGGAGCGAATAATGACCATATTCACGCAAAAGGTGGTGACAATTATATTGATGGCGGCGCGGGCAGTGACTGGATTTATTATGATGCAGGTACACAAGGTGTAAATGTTAGTTTAGATAAAAATGGTAATGGCACAGCTACTAATGGTTTCGGTGGTACTGATACAATTAAGAATATCGAAAATATCTATGGTTCACAATATGACGATGTATTGACGGGTAATGGTATTTTAATTGGTGGTGATGGAAACAATACATTAATTGGTTCTGGAAGTAACGCTGTTGCTGAATACCGATCACCTAAGGGGATAATAGCTAATCTTGAAACTGGTGAGGTTAAAGATAATGGATATGGTAAGGAAGATTTACTTATCAATATTCATAAGATTGTTGGAACAAATCATGATGATATATTTTATGGCAGCAGTGTAAGTGATGAAATTTATACTGGCGCTGGAAATGATATCGTCTATGCAAGCAGTGGTAACGATAAAATAGTTAATACTAATGGAAGTAAAGCCACTGTTAATTATGAAACCTTGACACAAGGGATTAGAGTTATTGTCACCAACAATAATAATACCACTGTAAATAAAGGTAATTGGGGTCAAGATACACTAACATCAGTTACTGACATAATTGGTTCTAATAAGAATGATACTTTTCAGTTTAGTTCTCTGAAAGATTTCAATAAATTTAGTTCAATTGACGGTGGGGCCGGTATTGATAGCGTGACGAAAAGAGGTCAGGCTGGTCTTTTTGATTTCAGTGTTGTTAACAAAAATTTATTCAAACATATTGATATATTCAATTTCAAAGATGGCAATGGCGGTGATTTTATCCTCGTAAACTTGAGTGACTTATTCCAAAATATGGATAACAACAACATTCGGTTTGATACCGATAGTACTGATTCACTTCAAATTTTGGATAGTGCTGGTGTGTGGACTCACTCTGAAGTTTCACCAGGAGTAGATCAATGGACCGATGGTACCCATACATTAACCTGGAATCATGTGTAGGTATCAGATATCTTTATGAATAGTGAATTAACATCAAATACTTCAGAAATTTATCAATTAAAGTCGGCCTTGTCAGAGGCCGCAAAGAAATTGTCCTTACCTGTAGGTCAATGGGAGTGGCAAGAGCAAATTGAAAAACTTGATACAGATGTAACACAAGAAACGTTATTTGAGTTAGCAAAAAAGTATCTTGGTATTGAGCTATTTCCTTGTTCAGAAGATCATAATCCTGTTAATAAAGCCCTTTATATAGCTTATGAACCAGAAATGGGGTGGTCATTACTTTCTGTTCACTTTGGTAAGATTCGAAATGAAAAGGGTGTAAAGCTAGAGAAATTACCAGAAAAAACATGGCGAATTTTGCCGTCAGAACGACAGAATAAATTAAGCTGGCGCTCATTATTAGTCATGGGACAGAAAGAGAATAAAATAATCTCTCGTCTATTTTGGACTACATTGATTATCAACTTGTTCATTATGCTTATTCCGCTATACTTAAATGCGATATATGACCGAGTTATACCGGGACAAGCTGATTCATCATTGTGGGCACTATCTTTGGGTGTGATACTTGCAATATTAGTTGAGTACTATTTCCGAATGGACAGAATCAAGTTAGGATGTGAATATTCTTCTTTAGTTCAATATCGTTTAGAACCTAAAATCATTTCTGAGCTTATTCAAGTAACGCCAAGCTTTAAAACTCAATGGGGACGTAAGGTTATCGAGGCAATGAATAACTGGAATGTTTTCAGAATGCAGTTTTTAACATTCTTCTCTAGCACGGTATTAGATCTTGTCTTCAGTCTTCTTTATTTTATTGTCATTGCTATTGTTGCAGGCTGGTTAATTATTGTTCCTATAATTATCTTTTTCTGTGCAGTTGTACGTATTACGTTTTTCTATTTTGAGAATAAGTCCGTACCAGCAATCAATGCTCAAGTTCCGTTTTCGCCTACAACACTTGAATATTACCAGTCTTCTGTTTCTTATAAAGAAGCGACCTATACATTTCTCGCTGGAAATGAAAAAGCACAACAAAATGAACAAAAAAGATACATTATTAATAATCGATGTAGTTCATTTTTAATGGGATTAACAAGTCTCCAAACTGTTCTTGCGGTTATTGTTGCTTTTTATCTCATACAGACAGGAAATATGTCACCGGCTGGTTTATTTGCAACGATTATTATTGGTGGACGATTGAATCAACCTTTCTTTTCATTAATGCATATGTTGCCAAATCTTCAGCGTATGACTAATACGATGGATCAAATTAATGAATTATTGGATAAACAGCAAAATGAAAACGGATTATTAAGTGGTTTTAATGGTCCAAAAAATGGTTGGAGTGCTTCAAAAGTATGTTTCAAATATCATCCTTCATTGCCATGTTTAGATGATATTAGTTTGCAAATTCAGCAAGGTGAACGTATCGCAATTGTCGGTGGTCCTGGATCAGGTAAAAGTACTTTACTTAAATTGCTATTAGGTATTTTAGACGTTGATGAAGGTAATATAACTTGGAATGGTTTCATGTTGACTAAATCAATCAGCGATTCATTACGCGCTGATACGCATTATTTATGGCAATATAGTGGGATTATCGGTGAAACTGTATATGAATATCTAACATTAAATAATGATGCTACCCAAATTAGTCACGAACGTGCATTAGAAGTTTTAAAACAAGTCAATTTAAACAATTTACTGCCGTTTTTAAATAATGGATTAGATACATATTGGCGTCAATTACCTGTACCATTAACGATATTACAACGTCAAAAATTAGCTTTGGCTCGCTTTATATTATCTCCGCATAAGATATCATTCCTTGATAATCCTACAGCGGAATTGGATCCTAATACCGAACAATTACTATTAGCTCAATTAAATTCACGAGCAAAAGAAGGTCAAACCATGGTTATTGCAACGGATAGGACTAATTTGTTACCATTTGTTGACAGGGTGATTATGCTTAATGGTGGAAATATTGTTTTTGATGGTGATAAACAAGGTTTTCAAGCTTATTTAAAAAATACCTCCCAAGATAAACAAGTTTAAAATCTTATAAACATAACATGAAATGTATCACTTAATCAAAGTGATACATTTTTATTTAAATCATATTAGTAGCATATGATATGTTCATTCACTTTTTTACTATACATATGAATGTTCAATATTGGCTATTTATGCCATACCAAATAACAAAAGTTGTTAACTTTTAAACCCTAATCATAAAGTAGTCTAGTTTATTAGTGCATACCCTCCAAATCCTTAAAACTTAAATCGTTTTATTTATCTAATTGGTATGAAATTGAACATGAGATTAAGAAATTAATTTAGTTGATTTTTACGTTATCAGATAAAATAGCTTAAAAGAATTTACATCCAAATATTCGATTATTGTCATCAGACAAGAGAAATTATATATAATTAAAGCACAATAAAGACTGTATATAGTAAAATAGTCATTTTGGGGAAGTCGTTATAATAATGTGGTGGATTAATCATGATTGAAAAGCTATGGTATGGAAAATCAAAATTTTATTGGTTGCTCGTACCTTTTTCTCTGTTATATGGATTGATTGCATTTTTGCGTCGGCAATTATATAAATTAGGTATTTTAAAATCATGGCATTCGCCAAAACCAGTTATTATTATAGGTAACTTATCGGCTGGCGGTAATGGAAAAACACCATTAGTAATTGGATTGATCGAAGCTCTAAAAGCAAAAGGTATCCAGGCTGGTGTTGTGTCACGGGGCTATGGCGGAAAAGCCGATAAATATCCACTCATCATAGATAGTCAGGTTACAACCGAACAGGCTGGAGACGAACCGGTACTTATTTATCAACGAACACAGGCCCCAATCGCAGTCTCACCACAGCGCAATGAAGCGGTAAAAGCTTTACTAAACAATTATAATATAGATGTTATTTTAACTGATGATGGTTTACAACATTACGCATTAGCGCGCGATATAGAAGTTGTTGTTATTGATGGTAAACGTATGTTTGGTAATGGTTGGTGGATACCTGCTGGCCCCATGAGAGAGCGTCAAAACCGATTAAAATCGGTTGATTTAATCATAATAAATGGAGATACTGAAAGCAATTTAGCATTAAAGTACCCGAATAAAACGTATACCATGCAGCTAACACCAAAATATGCAGTAAATTTGTTAACACAAGAAAAAAAGGAGTTACATCTACTGAATGATGTATGTGCCATTGCTGGTATCAGTAATCCTAAACGTTTTTTTAATATGTTAACAGATAGGAAAGTTGACCTAATAAAAACTGTATCTTTTGCAGATCATCAAAAATTTACATTATCCTTATTAGACAATATAGTAACGACTAATCAAACCCTTTTAATGACGGAAAAAGACGCAGTAAAATGCCGAGCATTTGCAATGCCAAATTGGTGGTATTTACCGATTGATGCGAATATCCCATCACAGGCCGTTGATCAGATCTGTTCGTTGTTAGATGATTTAAAAATTAAAAGAGCAAAAAAATGAAAAAAATACTTTTAAGTGCGCTAGCTTGTCCTAAATGCCATGGCAAACTAGAGTATGATTTACAGAAAAATCAATTAATTTGTCAAACTGACAAACTCGCTTTTATTATTAAAGACAATATACCGGTATTGTTAGAAAACCAAGCTATACCATTAATGCAGTCGCAAAGTACACAAGACTAAACAGAAGGCTTTGAATATGAATTTTTCGGTTATCATTCCTGCAAGATATGCTTCAAGCCGTTTACCTGCAAAACCACTTGCTGACATTCATGGTAAACCTATGATTGTGCGTGTGATGGAGCAAGCCAAAAAGTCTTCTGCTCATCGTGTAATTATTGCAACTGACCATCAACAAGTATTTGATGTGGTGCAATCTTATGGTGGCGAAGTAATTCTAACCAGCAGCAAACACAATTCAGGAACAGAACGATTAGCAGAAGTAATTAATACGTATCAATTTGCTGATGATGAAATTATTGTAAATGTACAAGGTGATGAGCCTCTAATCCCGCCAATCATCATAGATCAAGTTGCTGAAAACTTAGTAAAATATAAAACAGGAATGGCAACGTTAGCTGTTCCAATTGACTCAGCTACAGAAGCATTTAATCCTGGAGCAGTAAAAGTTGTTACTGATAAAGATGGATATGCACTCTACTTTTCACGTGCAACCATTCCTTGGGAAAGGGATCGCTTTGCAAAATCAGCCGATCTTCTCAAACAAACAAGTATTGGTGATTTTTATCTTCGTCATATCGGGATTTATGCTTATCGGGCTGGTTTTATTCGTCAGTACATCAATTGGGCACCTTCCACCCTTGAACAGATTGAAATGCTAGAACAGTTGCGTGTACTTTGGTACGGTGAAAAAATTCATGTGGCTGTTGCTAAACAAGCACCTGCTATTGGAGTTGATACCCAAGAAGACTTAGAAAAAGTCAGACTGTTATTTAAGGACTAAAATATGACACAATTTACGGGATTTACCCAAACGGGGCTTAATTTTTTACAAGATGTATGGATCAACAATAGTAAAGCATGGTTTGAAGAGCACCGATCAATCTATGATAACGAATTAATCAAACCTTTCAGGCTATTAGTAGAACAGTTAACCCCCAACATGCTGAAAATTGATGAATGGTTTGAAACAAAACCCGTTATTGGGAAAACCATATCTCGTATTCATCGTGATACGCGTTTTTCAAAAGATAAATCGTTATACCGCAGTCGGTTATGGTTAACCTTCAAACGACCAAACCGAGATTGGAAAGAAGCGCCTGCTTACTTTTTTGAAATAGCGCCTAATTGTTATCGTTATGGACTTGGCTACTATTGCGCATCAAAACAAACAATGGATATCTTTCGGGAAGAGATTCTCAATGACAGCGCAAAATTTTTAGAGATGATTCGCTGCGTTAAAAAACCATTTGAACTCGTTGGTGAAAGTTATAAACGCCCACTAATTAAAGATCAAGATGCAAAAATCGCAACTTGGTATAATCGAAAAAGTTTGGCTGCAATGGTCACTAACACCAATATTGAAGATTTATTAAATGAAGATCTACCCAACAAATTATCAAAGGGTTTTAAACAACTATTACCCCTTTATAATTATTTAATGCGAGTTGAGATGATAAAAAATATTCCAAATTTATGATTCAAAATAAAGCATTAGTGAGCTAGCCAAAGTTGATTGTGTTATCACAATAAATAACATTATTAACTTGTTTAATTTATTAAATATTTGGAAAGCTCACGATTAATTCTTTCACACCATTAATGATGAATTGAGTACCAACGCAGACTAATAAAAATCCCATAATTCTTGACGTTGCTTCAATTCCACTTTTCCCCATAAAACGCATTATGCTGCCAGCACTCCGCATACAAAACCATAGAATAATACATAATAAAAGAGGAACTAATATTGATGAAGTATAAACAACCCAGCTTGAAATATTATAACCACCGTTATTTACTGTTGAAGCCATACTGATAATCATTGCGATAGTACCTGGACCAGCCGTACTTGGCATAGCTAATGGCACAAAAGCGATATTATTTGATATTTCTTTCATCTTAGCATCAGCTTCTAACGTACGGTGAGAAGGTTGTTGAGGAAACAGCATTCTAAAACCGATAATACCCACAATCATTCCGCCGGCAATACGTAATCCTGGAATTGAAATGCCAAATGTATTCATCACCAGTTGCCCACCATAAAAAGAAACGACCATAATGATGAAAACGTAAATACAAGTCATTTTAGACTGGTAGTTTCGTTCTTCATTAGTCATATCTCCTGATAGACCTAATAACAGCACAACCGTTGTGAGGGGATTAGTCAAAGGAATAAATAAGATTAAACCAAAGCCGACAGTTTGAATCAGTTCTAACATAATTCTATCTTATAATTATCAAAAAACTTACATAATTATAATTCAAATTAGATTGATAAGATATATGGGAAAGATAAGATTTCTGGGCGTTTTATTACGCCCAAAATTAAAAAAATAGGTAAGATTAAAAAGGAATATCGTCATCGAAATCCATAGGTGGTTCAGGCGATTTTGGTTGAGCTGGGTTTTGTTGAACTGGACGAGGTGCGCTAGGTGCAGCCGACATATTATTTGCACTTTGTCCCCAATTTTGCGAACCATCATCAAAGTTTTCATTACTATTACGAGATCCTAAAATTTGTAACGTACCACCAATAGGATTAATTACAACTTCTGTCGTATAACGATCATTGCCTGTTTGATCTTGCCATTTTCGCGTTTGTAATTGTCCTTCAAGATATACTTGAGTTCCTTTTTTGATATATTCACCTGCAATTTCAGCTAACTTACCAAAAACAACGACACGATGCCATTCTGTACGATCACGGGTTTCACCAGTTTGTTTATCTTTCCATGATTCTGAAGTTGCAACACTGAAATTAGCAACAGCGCTACCATTTGGCATATAACGAACTTCTGGATCTTGACCTAAATTACCAACTAATATGACTTTATTTATTCCACGGCTTGCCATTATAAACTCCTAAATATTGCACAAACATTTAATTGTCGTATTGTAACATGAGACAATCTTAACATCACCGTTTTTAATTTAAATATGGAACTTTGTATCCATTTCTAAAGATACAGAAATATTTGCATAACCATAGGAATTTATGCACATAACGAGTATAATGCCAAACATTTGTTAAAAGAATTTTTGAAATATTTTCCTTGAAGGGGGCCTTATGATTAATGCGTTTGGATTAAAAAACAAACAATTAGTAAAAGTTAATGAAGGCGACATTAGTAATGCAGCTTGGATTGATTTGATTGAACCAGAAGAAGCTGATCGAGATTTTGTTTTAACGCATTTAGGACAAAATTTAGCAACAAGTATTGAACTAGATGATATTGAGGCCTCAGCCCGTTTTTTTGAAGATAACGAAGGATTACATGTTCACTCCTTCTTTTTTTATGAAGATGCTGAAGATCGAGCAGGAAACTCGACTGTCGCTTTTACAGTGCACAATGGACGATTGTTTACTTTACGAGAAAGAGATTTACCTGCTTTTCGTTTGTATCGCATGCGTTCTCGTTATCAAAGTCTGGTAGATGGAAATCCTTACGAAATATTACTTGATTTATTTGAAGTTAAAGTTGAACAACTAGCGGATCAAATTGAACGTATCTATAGTAAATTAGAGGAGTTAAGTTTAATTATTATGGATCGTTCTGCTCAAGAACAATATGATGAAGCAATTACATCATTAGCTGAACTCGAAGATACTGCTTGGAAAGTCAGATTATGTTTGATGGATAGTCAACGAGCGGTTAACTATCTCGTTCGTCGAGCAAAAATGCCAGTTGATCAACTTGAACAAGCTCGCGAAGTTATTCGCGACGTTGAATCGCTAGTACCACATAATGAATCATTGTTTCAAAAAGTTAACTTTTTAATGCAAGCAGCTACAAGCTTTATCAATATTGAGCAAAGCCGAATCATTAAAATTTTCTCGGTGGTATCAGTTGTATTTTTACCACCAACTGTGGTTGCATCGGCATATGGTATGAACTTTGAAAATATGCCAGAACTCAAATGGGAATATGGTTACCCATTCTCATTACTACTCATGTTATTGGCTGGCGTTGCGCCTTATATTTATTTTAAACTAAAAAAATGGTTATAAACATAACAGTTGATTGAATGTTAATTTATCCTTTTTAAAGTAGTGAATAAAAAATTAGTTAATGTTTTAATTTCATAAAAGGAACTGAGTAAATCTATTAATAACAAGGAGATAACAAAGTTGCCTTTTATGTTTTTCGTACTCAATAATTAAATGTCAAAAGTATAGAAAGCTATATATCTAAGATCATAAGTATGATTAGTTTGTCATAAAAGGGAGTAACATGAGTCAGTATGCACTAGTCACCGACATCGGTGGAACCAATGCCCGTTTTGCATTGTTTAATTTAGCTACAAACGAGTTATCAGCAATCACCAAAATTCTTATTGCAAAAGATGACATCTTACTGAAATTAATAAAAAATTATATTCAATCCCAATCGGTAAAAGTTGAAACTGCATGTATTGCAATTGCCTGTCCGATTGATGATAGCGACACTGTTATTATGACAAATAACAATTTGTCGTTTTCTCGTCGTGAACTAATCGAAGAACTCCAACTTAAAAAACTTGAAGTCATTAATGATTTTACAGCGGTTTCAACATCTATCCCCAAATTGTTACCGCAAGATCTGGTGAAAATTGGGGGTGATGAACCTAATTTAAATTATCCTATTGCAATTTATGGGGCAGGTACGGGGCTAGGCGTTTCTCATTTAATAAAAGTTAATCATCAATGGATAAGTCTGTCCGGCGAGGGTGGACACACAGAATTACCCATGATAAATGAGGAAGAAGATCGCATTTTAGCGCAGCTTCGTCAAAAATTTGGTCGAGTTTCTGCTGAACGGTTTTTATCCGGAAATGGAATTGTAAACATTTATCAAGCGATACAGCAAATAAATAACCAACCACTAACTAACATTACGCCTGATATTATCGTAAATAGAGCATTAACTAATAGCTGTGAAATCTGTTTGCAAACATTAAATCATTTTTGTACATTTATGGGAAGATTTGGTGGTAATTTAGCGTTAACGTTGAATACGCAAGGCGGTGTATACATTGCTGGTGGTATTGTTCCTCGTTTCCTTGACTTTTTTAAAGCATCGGCGTTCAGATCGGCATTTGAGCATAAAGGACGTATGTCTACTCTCGTAAAAAAGATTCCGGTTTATGTCATTACACATAAAGATCCTGGACTATTTGGCGCCGGAGTTTATCTACAAAATAATCTTCATAATATTGTTTAAAGGTTTTATTTTATGATGTGGTGTTATATCTATCGTAGTACAAAAAAAGAAAATTGTTATTTATATATGAAAAGTGAAAATGATTTTTCGGGCATTCCTGAAAAAATCCTCTCAATTTTTGGTACACCAGTTTTTGTAATGAAAGTCTTATTAGACGGAAAAAGACGGTTTGTGGTAGGGACATCGGATGAAATTGAAGAAAAGATTAAAACGGATGGATTTTTCTTACAAATGTTAAAAGAAGATGATTTTAAAGCATGAGAGAACCATTTTGGAAAGATAAAACCTTAGATCAACTAAGCGATGAAGAGTGGGAACAACTATGTGATGGTTGTGGTCAATGCTGTTTAAATAAATTAATGGATGAAGACACTGACGAAATTCTATATACCAATGTCGCTTGTAATCTGCTCGATGCCAATACATGCCAATGTAGGCATTACCATAATCGTTTCGAGTATGAACCGGATTGCATTAAACTCACTCGTGAAAATTTACTCACTATTGAATGGCTACCTTTGAGCTGTTCTTATCGATATTTCCAAGAAAATGGAAAATTACCGGATTGGCATCCACTAATTGTTGGAAACAAAAAAATGATGCATGAATTAAAAATATCGGTCAAAAATCGAATAGTGTATGAAAAAGATGTTATTTGTTGGGAAGATCATATTATTTAAAAAGGGAGCAATGCTCCCTCTGACAAGTTTAAAGTATCATCCATGATAAGCCAAAAATATTATTGGCAAAAAGATTCAAAAACATAAGCGCTATCGCAAAAATAGCAAAAGATACATCAATCATACCAATTGGAGGAATAAAACGACGTATTGGAGCCATTAAAGGTTCAGTTAACTGATAAAGAATTTCATCAGCCACCGAATTTCCTCGACTAATCCAACTCAATATTGCTCTAAAAAATAATAACCAGAACACGAGATGTCCTGCGGCATGCAAAATAGCGACAAAAGCATAAAACAAAAAAGTAACACTGTCAAAAAGAGACTGTAATGAAGCAAAATAGACAATAAACATCACTTTTAATAATGCAAATAGATACAAAAGCACCCAAGTTGCAGTATCAACCTTACCGATTGATGGAATAAAGCGTCGTACATGACCAATAATTGGTTGAGTAATCTTCACGATAAATTGTGTGATAGGATTATAAAAATTGACTCTTACTTTTTGCATCCATAAACGTAAAATCAAAACATATAAGCAAAAGGTCAAAAACGTTTTGCCAAGAAAGAAAATTAATTCCATTAAGTACTCCTCAAAGTAAAGTAATGCAGGCAATATATCATAAATAGATTCTTGAACCAAAAATCGCCGTACCAATACGAACCATTGTGCTACCTGCAAAAATTGCTGCTTTCATATCACCACTCATCCCCATAGATAACGTATCCATAAACGGATAATCACGCTGTAATTGTTGCAAAAGCAATTGCATTTTAGAAAAAACAGACAATTGTTTATCAAAATCGTCTTCAATTTCCGGAATTGCCATCAAACCCCGTAAATTAAGATTAGGAAGAGTTCTAATTTGCTTAACTAAATCGATAACCTCATCGGGTTTTATGCCCGATTTAGTGGATTCGTTGCTAATATTTACTTGTATAAGAACATTCAATTTAGGCATAGTAGAAGGACGTTGGTCATTAAGTCGTTGAGCAATTTTGAAGCGATCGATAGTGTGCATCCAATCAAAATTTTCGGCTACCAATTTAGTTTTATTTGATTGTAATGGTCCAATAAAGTGCCAATTTAAAGAAATGTCGGGCATTTTTTCTTTAAAATAATTTATCTTTTCAACACCTTCTTGAACATAATTTTCACCAAAAGAACGCTGTCCTGCATGAATAGCCTCTTCGATAAGACTAACCGGTTTAGTTTTACTGACTGCAATTAGTTCAATTGTTTTGGGATCTCTGCCACAATTTAATGCGATTTTTTGAATTTCGCTTTTGATGGCAATTAAATTGTCATGTACTGTTTTCATTTTATACCCAATCAATAATTAAGATGTCAAATTCAATATTAAATTCATTATTACTTATTAGTGTAACGCAAAAAGCGTCTGATTTGCACCTATCAAGCGGTGAAATACCTTGTATTCGCATAAATGGACAACTTCAATTTATCACTCGTGATAAATTGATCGCAAAAGAACTTGAAAGTGAATTATTAAAACTACTTAATGACTCACAAAAAAACGATTTACTACAAAATAAGCAGATTGATTTTGCTTATCATCATGAAGAAATAGGGCGATTTAGGGTAAATATTTTTTATCAATACCGAGGGATTTCAGCTGTTTTTCGTATATTAAATCATCAAATACCAACTTTAAAAGAGATTGGGGCGCCTAAAGTATTCAATTCATTGATTCAATTTGATAGTGGTATTATTTTAGTCACTGGAGCCACGGGGAGCGGAAAATCCACTACTTTGGCTTCGTTAATACAATTTATCAATTCAACCTCAGCAAAACATATTATCACATTAGAAGATCCAATAGAGTTTATTTATCAAAATGATAAATCATTAATTCAACAACGTGAACTCGCTGATTTTAGTACAGTGTTAGAAAGTATCTTAAGACAAGATCCCGATATTATATTATTTGGCGAATTACGTAATAAACAATCAATACAAGCTGCATTGACCGCTGCCGAAACAGGGCATCTTGTTTTGGCAACCTTACATACTTGTTCAGCTATTCAAACTATTAACCGAATTATTGATATATTTCCTGAAACTTCAAGAAACTCTATCCGTACTCAATTATCCAACAGTTTAAGGGCAGTAATATCACAAAAGCTAGTCACCAATAACAATCGGCGCAAAGCCTCGTTCGAAATATTACTTAATACACCAGCAGTGAGCAATTTAATTAATGAAGGAAAGATCAAACAAATTTTATCATTAATGCAAACCGGTCAACAATATGGCATGCAAATCATGCATCAAGATTAAAATTGAATAATAAGCAAATCTTCTTCAGATTCAGTACCAAATGAATGTCTTCCTGTGGAAGACAAAATTAATCATATACACATTATGTTTTCTAAAGAAATACCTTATACTAATTATTAAATAACCAATTATTTTTAAGAGGCAGATTAAAATGGAACAACGTATAGGTTTTATTGGTTTAGGTAATATGGGGAATGCGATATTACAAGGCATTTTAGCGAGTAACATTATAACGGGACCACAACTTTATGTATATGATACTCACCCAGAAAAAGGGATTTCTCTCAATCAATTGTACGGTATCAATAATTTAGATTCGGCAAAAAACGTCGCAAAAGAATCTGATATTGTCATTGTTGCTGTAAAACCTAATGTTATTATTGATGTGCTAAATGATATTCAAAAAGAATTGAAAAAAAATACGATAGTAATTTCTATTGCTGCTGGCGTTAGTATCAAATCCATTGCTAAATGTGTTGGCTATGAACAAAAAATTATTCGTGTCATGCCAAATACGCCGGCATTAGTCAATGCGGCAATGTGTTCAATTACACCAAATACGGAAGTGACTGCTGAAGAATTAGAAATAGTTCAGAAATTATTCAATTGTATAGGTGAAACAGAAATTGTCTCTGAATATTTAATTGATGCCGTTGTTGGAGCGAGTGGTTCTTCGCCAGCTTTTGTATTTATGTTTATTGAAGCGCTAGCCGATGGTGCTGTTAAAGGTGGATTATCAAGAAAACAAGCTTATAAGTTTGCTGCTCAAGCGGTATTAGGATCGGCAAAATTGTTACTTGAAACTGAAAAACATCCAGGTGAATTAAAAGATATGGTATGTTCTCCAGCAGGCACAACAATTGAAGGAGTACAAATGCTTGAAGAAAAGGGCTTTAGGGCAGCAATTATTGATGCTGTAGAAGCAACCATTACTAAATCCAAATTACTTGGTGAAAAATAATTCATTAATAAAAATGGTATGATTGTCCATCGAAATAAAACAGATGGACATCTTGAAAGGTTTTAACTATTGAATTAATCATTAAAATCTTTGAAACATTTCTTGCATAAATAACAAATATATGAGTAAATAGAACACAGCATATAACATGCAGATTTATTTAGTAACATCTCGATTTAAGCAGTTTGTAGTTTACTTTCTATTTACATTAGTATTAGTTCTCTTCAGCTTTCACGTTTCAGTGTTTATAAGTAGTCCAAGTTTTATGTTTTTTAAATTAGCCCGTCGGCTTTAAATTTTTTATAGGAAGATTATTATGTCTAAGAAAACTGGTCAAGTTAAATGGTTCAACGAAAGTAAAGGTTATGGTTTTATTTCTCCTGCTGATGGTAGCAAAGATGTATTTGTACATTTTTCTGCAATCGCTGGTGATGGATTTAAAACATTAGGTGAAGGTCAACAAGTTGAGTTTTCTATCCAAGATAGCGAACGTGGCCCAGCTGCTGCTGATGTTGTAGTAATGTAATTACTACCTACCTCATTTATATCTTATCAGCATGTAATCATTATATGCTGATAAGATTTTCCATTTTACCCTTTACAATTTACTCCTCTTTTTTCATTGTATAATAAAATTAGATAATATATCATTCCCTTCGATTTTTGGTTTTAGCCAAATTCTTATTATTATCATAATGATAATGTAATTTATCGTAAGGAAATTAAATAATGAAAAAAGTTCTATTTTCAGTAGTATTATTAAGTTTATCTTCAGTTACAATGGCTGGTTTATCTGACACGTGTAAATCATATTTTGATAAAATTGATATCATCGTTAAAAATATGCCGGAAGACGCAGCTTCCAAGCAACAAACTGATATGATGAAACAAAATTTAGATGCAGGTAAACAACAAGTTGCTGCTCTACCTGAAAGTCAACAAGAAACTGCTTGTCAACAAGGCTTAGAAGCATTAAAACAACTTGAATCTGTTTATCCTCAATTAAAACAATAAGTTTAAGTCTCTTTACGGCATTAAAAAAATGCCGTAAATTTGATGTTCTAGCATCCAAATTATTGGTTAGCTTGAATAAACAGTGTTTAATCAGTTTATATTTTCAAACTACTTTTCTAATGACTTAATTCTTAAAAATAGATCTTTCCATTCATGACAATTACATTTAAGTAAATACTTTCACCAAAAAACAGAGCATTAAGATTTTCTTGTCAATGTTGATAATTGATCATGATTAACAATTTGAGTGATTTTCAAGTTATATTATAAAAACGGGTATTGATAGTTTTACTTTTTTGTAAAACGAATTGAGGATTTTTTATTAAATATAAGTATGCCGACAGTATGAATTATAAAATATTCACTGATTAATAAAAAAATATGGGTAAAAAGTGATATTTATAAATATCACTCAAATACAGTAAGGTCAGTTATAACAAGTTCTTTCGACCTTTGTATCAGATATTATTACAATGATCTGATAAAAAGGATTTCCTTAAAAAATCATTTTTTGTTCGCACGTCGAAAATCCCAAGGAGCTATTGGTTTTTGATCACGCCAAAGCCCTTTTTTATTTTGTTTGGCTTTTGATTCAAGTTTGAGAAATTTCTTATTCTTTGCTACACCTTTATAGCGATAAACCCATGCATAACCACCGGAGACCATTTTTTCATTAATGTTAATACGATTATAAAATACAGTTCCTAAAGTTCTTTGATAGATATCTTTTTTATTTTCTTTAATAAATACTTTCTTTCCAGCTATCAGTGTTGCTAAATATTTTCTTGAAGCATTACCATAAGCTTGACCTGTTTCTGGGGCATCTATATCAAGTAAACGGATACGAATTTTTTCTTTTAACGGTGTCAACACATCAATGGTATCCCCATCAATAACTTTGACTACTTTACCGTTAAAATCGGCATGAACTAGAGATGAAAATGAAATCAGTAAAATGAAGAAAATAGAAAATCGCTTTATCAACAACATTATTGGCACTAATAAAAAAATAACTTATAAAAGAGCGCCATTATATCTATATTGCTCAGAAAAAATAACTAAAAAGTGAGTTGATGGCGGTAATTTTGTTATTTAAATTCTATTTTTCAGTAGGATAATGTCAAAGATGACTGAATTGAAATTTAGAATGAAAAGTTTGAATCTTGCCTTATTAAATAAAAATAAGGCAAGATTTTTGGAAAAATTAAAATTCACTGGTGTCTTTAAATAAACCAACTTTAAGATCTGAAGCCTCATAAATTAGTTTGCCATCCACATAAACTTCACCATCACCAATTCCCATAATTAGCTTACGGTTAATCACACGTTTAAAATGAATTTTATAAGTCACTTTTTTGTTTTTAGGTAGAATTTGACCTTTTAATTTTAATTCTCCAACGCCTAATGCTCGACCTTTACCTTTTCCGCCTAGCCAACCAAGGTAAAATCCGACTAACTGCCATAAAGCATCAAGCCCAAGACAGCCAGGCATTACAGGATCATTTTTAAAATGACACTTGAAAAACCATAAATCAGGATTAATATCAAATTCGGCCTCAACATAGCCTTTATTAAAGTTACCACCATTTTCATTCATTTCAATAATGCGATCCATCATTAGCATCAAATCGGATGGTAAAGGGGGACCATCATGACCAAATAGTTCACTATTTCCTGATTTAATCAAATCAGCTTTGTCATATGAGGATTTACGTTCAAATGTCATAAATAAACCTTTTATTTTATGTAATTAACTACATGTTTAATAAATAATTATTCAAAATTATTACGAAGAATAATCAAAGATGGTTAAACTCCTTTAAACTGTTCCATCTTATCAATGAAACATTGGGGCTAAAGTTTATTGGCTAACGTTATTTTTTGCAATAATTTTGTAATTTACTAAACCAATTGTCTCGTTTTTTATCTTGTAATAGCATTGATTGCATACGAGCCAAGATAAGTTGATATAAACTAATACTGTTTCCATTTTTATACGGCATACCCGTCAACAAATAAAGTGCATCTGCTATATGTTCAACAGTCCAGATCGAAAATGTTTTTTCATTAATTGCTTTACTGATCTCATCATTCAAACATAAATGACGCTGATTGCTTGCAGGTATAATAACACCTTGTTGCCCCGTTAATCCTTGGTGTTTACACACAGTAAAAAATCCTTCGATTTTTTCATTTATACCACCAATCGATTGAACATTTCCAAACTGATCGACTGAACCGGTTACCGCTATTTGCTGATCAATAGGTTGTTCAGAAAGCGCACTGATAATTGCACACAAACCTGCTAATGATGCACTATCTCCATCTATTTCACTGTAAGATTGTTCAAAAACTAAAGAAGTAGAAAAAGGTAATTGGTGATTAATTGCAAATTCAGACATAATAAAAGATTGCATAATCATCATCCCTTTAGAATGAATGTTACCAGCTAATTCCGTTTTATGTTCTATATCGATGAGTTCGCCATCGCCAAAATGAACTAAACAACTTAATCGGCTGGGTTCACCAATAGCCATCGGATAACCCGGATATTCAACAACGGATAACCCATTAATTTGTCCGATGACTTGATCTTTGGTATTGATCATTATTTGGTTGTTAAAAAACTCTTCCAGAAAACGTTCTTTTAAATAACCTTCACGCCATAATTTTTGCTCAATAGCCTTATCAATCGCTGCTTCATCAATCATCTCATCGTTTTGAATGAAATAAGTCGCATTGACTAATAAAGAATAAATCCAATCAATCGCTAGAGGCAAATAATATTGATCTCCAGTATAACGAATCGCTTCTTGATAAATTTTGTTATAAGCAGACTGAGCAATTTGCGGTAATTGATAAGTCGTTGCGATAAATTTTATATAGTCTAACCAGTCCTGTATTTGGTCTGCTGATTTGACTTGGAGTTCATTTTCATATTCCGCATAGAGCGAAGAATTATAAAAATCCGGTTCGTACTCTTGTAATTCAGCTAAGCTTAATCTATCACCGACTAAAATGATTCTTAAATCAAGGGGAATCGGGGGGATAGATAGTGGCAAAGGATTAGATTCGTCAACCGAAAACCATTCAAATTTTTCCTTTAAAACCATCTGTTTTAATTTTATTAGAAGATTAGGTTGATGGAGAAATGATCGTAAACCTAAAATTAACACCCCACCATTAGCGTCATGAACTAACCCGGGTTCTAATTTAATTGGGCTATTTTCTGGTTGTCTTACACAACCAAATAATTTTTCTGAATCAACGTGAGTCATTGATATACAACTCTCTTTAGTAGCAAAGTTATCTTGCTGACTCTTAGCGTTACTCAGTGTTATTTTATTATCACTAAAAAAATAACTATAGCCTAAATTTAAAATAGGGGTAGAAGAAAGAAATTCTGATTTTACCGCACTCTTAAACAATTCAAAAAAAAGCTCACTTTCTTGAGCTTTTAATAACATAAAGCGTGGATTAAAATTTGCGCGTTTTTTGGGGCATAACATTGACAAGGCCGATACGACACGCGGTTGCCATGTGAGTAAATTTTTTTGATTATCGATAACTGATTTTATTGTATTTTTAGTGTTAGTCATTTGCTCATGAAGGTGAGCTAAATCAGGTTGAATCTGTTTTACTTTGAGTTGTGTAATGGCCAAAATTATTATCTTTTTTGTCAGCAAATTTAATAAACAAATTATAACAAGTATCGTTTGTTACGCCAACACAATACCATAATCATTATGCTAACAAATAAAAAAATTACAGAAAGATTTTTCAAAATCAGGTAAACTGTCACACAACATGCGATTTTTATATTCTTCATTATCATCATAATCAACAATTAACTATGCTCAGACTCAAAAATAATCACATTAAAGATACCCAATCCTCGCAAATTGTAAGCTGGGGACACTGGTTTACATTATTTAATATTTTTGTTGCTATAGTATTGGGTAGTCAATATTTGATTATAGCTGATTGGCCTCGTACTTTTATGGGGCGATTTTATGCACTTATTAGTATCACTGGACATTTCAGTTTTCTAACATTTATTACCTATCTAATTTTGCTTTTTCCATTGAGTTTTTTCATTCATTCATCTCGATGGCAAAGAATAATTGCGACGATTATTGCAACATTAGGCATGTCACTATTGCTAATTGATATAGATATCTTTTCACATTTTAGGATGCATTTAAATTTATCAATTTGGCAATTACTCACCTCGCAGAAAGCCTCATTTTTGAGCTCTGCTTTTGTTATAGTGCCTTTTATTTTATTAATCGAAATTTTATTTGCGCTATGGAGTTGGAAAAAATTACGAAGTTTAAATAAACGTAAAAAGTACGCCAAACCTGTCGTGATTATTTTTATTCTAAGTTTTGTCTTTTCACACCTAATTCATATTTGGGCAGATGCTAACTTTTATCGACCAATAACAATGCAAAGATCAAGTCTTCCGTTATCCTATCCTCTAACCGCTCGTCACTTCCTTGAACGATATGGTTTTATTAGTGAAAACGACTATCGTGATCGAATAAATCAAGAAGGTAATCCTTTTGCCATTGCTATCGAATATCCGCTTGGACGGCTAGATTATGATCAGAAACAAGCGACTAAAAATGTCTTAATGATTGTGATTGATGGTTGGAGTAACGAGATATTAAATAATAATATGCCGTGGTTAAAACAGTTTGCTGCGGAAAATATCACATTTGAGAATCACTATAGTGCAAGTAATCAAACCTATATTAATAAATTTTCTCTTTTTTATGGGTTAGATCCTAATTACTATAATAGTATTTTAGCTGGTCACAAGCCTTCTGTTCTGTTAGATGCGATTAACTATCGACACTATAATTTAGGTCTATTTTCCTATGATGGTTTTGCAGAACCTCTATATCGCACGGCTTTATTATCTAATTTTACGATTCCGGAAACCAAAAAATTATCCAATAAGCAAGTAACGGATAATTGGATGGCATGGAACGATGAGCAAAATAAATTAGAAAATCATGCACCATTATTTTCTGTTATACAGTATTCAATTGGCGTAAAAAATAAGAATTTAACCTTTAAAGATATCGAATCTGACGCAAAGAAATTAGATCAATATCTTGAATCATTGATTGCGTATACTCGATTAACCAATAATTTTGAAGATACCGTCATCATTATCACAGGAACAAATGATTTCAAAATCAACGAAACTAAGAAAGTTGCCTTACGCAATGACAATAATGTGATTCGACGAAATTCGTTAAAAGTGCCATTAATTATATCTTGGCCGGGTAAAACACGTACAACCGTTACTCAACTTACCTCACAAATGGATATCATGCGAACCCTCATGCAAGATGTGTTCTACGTGACATCCTCTCCTCAACAATATTGTCAAGGTGCCAACTTATTTAACACCAAACCTCGCCAATGGATAGTTGCTGGTAACGAAAAAGAAATTGCTGCCCTCTACAATGATAAAACCATTGTTCTTGATGGATTTGGACGATCGAAACTGTATGATTTAAATAACAATTTACTTCAAAATGAAAAAATCAGTTTGCCGATATTCTTACAAATTGTTACTGAAAATCGTCGATTTATGGTGGTGGATAATTAAATTTTCATAACAAAACACACAATCAAATCTTCCCTTATTATAAGAAGACAAATTTTTAAATTTGTCCTTTTTAATGAGGGAACCTCAATTTAGTAAAAAATTAATAATTACACAGCAATAATTTTTTACTTATCTTTTTACTTTTATTTTCAATTAATTACAAATCAATTTTGTTTTGTATTTACTTATTTTAGTAATTACATTAAATAATATAATAATTTAAAAAAGTTGACTGTTTAAAAAAAATACGTATTTTATACACATAAGTATAAACTATTTTACTTAATTTTACGTAATTTAATAAAGTCATTGTACGACTAGTAATAACTAAAAAATTTGAATGTAAGGATTTAGAACGTGAGTATAATGGATCAAATAACTAACAATTTGTCATCACTATCCAAGAAAGCTTTAGTCGATACCCCTGTTAGTAATCATTATATTCTTTCCATTGATAATGTTGATGCCACAGCGGAAATTTCAGTATTATCAATAGAAGGTAAAGAAGAATTAAATCAGCCATGGCGGTATACGATCAATTTTAATAGCCCTAATAAACATATCGCTATTGATTCTGTTCTCAGCCAGCCAGCTTCCTTAACTTTTCAATCAGCTAACCTTATAGAACAACTCATTGAAATAAGTCGATTAATTGATAAACCAAGAACGCTATACGGCATTATAACCGAATTTAGCTTAATATCGATGAGTCAGGAACAAGCGCAGTATCGAGTGGTATTAGAGCCACGCGTGGCGTTACTGTCAAATCATCATCAAAGTGCAATTTTTCAGAATCAAAGTGTTGTCGAGGTGGTGGAAGAAGTACTACGAAACCATGGTTTTACAGGTATAGATTTTAGATTTGAATTAAAGGAATCTTATCCGATACGTGAATTTATCACGCAGTGGCAAGAATCGGATTTAGCGTTTATCAAAAGGTTAATGTCAGATGTCGGAATATGGTTTTATTTTGACACACATCGTGAACATAACTGTGATGTAATCGTCATCAGCGATTATGAACAGGGATTTCAGGATGCAGGTAACATAATCATAAAACAGCCAAGCGGCTTAAATGATAACCTAAAATATAGTGTATGGAATTTACAATTCAGAAGTAAAACCCAACCCAACCAAGTTAGTGTCAACGATTATAATTATCGAATGGCAAATAATTCGCTGTATGGAAGTGCTAATAGTCAGGTAGAAGATATCACCACGCGTGGAGAAGATTATCGCTATGAAGAACACCATAAAACATTGGGTGATGAGCTTACGGTTGAAAG